>JAGXSU010000009.1 GCA_018333785.1 Methylomicrobium sp.
GGTGGCAAACCTATTTAATAAAGCACTGTCGCGTAAAGGCTGAGGCGTCATCCCGGCAGGGATTGCCGGGATCCAGGACACAAGGACGTACTAGAGCCCTCGCCATTCATGGCTTCTGGGCTCATGCCGGGCTGTCTTGCCCGGCACCCTTCGGACGAGTGCCAATCCGCACCCGGCGGATTGGTCCGGCAATCCCTGCCGGTATGACGGTAACTATTAATGCAAACAAAGCTCTCCAACAAGCCTGGACAACCGTATAAAAACTGGGAAACTTCAGTTGAATAATTACACAATTTTTTCATTAACCTTATCAGGGCCGGTTTTTTGAAACAATCATCCATCTATACGCGAAAGGAGATCCTTTCTATTGCCGGTCTGGCTGTTGCTTGTGCCTTGGTTGGAAAGCTGGTGTGGGTGTTTTTTTTCACCCATAATTTGGCTGCTATAAGTTATTGGTGGATAGGCGACTTATTGGGTATTACGATCGCCACGCCCTTGTTTCTCGCTTTGCATCATATCCCACACTTACGCTTTCTCTCGTCCTCCGGAGACCGGGGTGATTTTAACCAGCAAATCCTGCAATCCGTCCAGGAAGGCGTTTTGGTTTTCGACAAGCAAGGCCGGATCATCTTCTTGAATCGCTTTATGGAAGACCTTTGCGGAATAGCGGCTGACGCCTGTCTAGGCAGAAAGGCGGTAGAGGTATTTCCTTTTCTGAACGATACCGCCATACCCTTGTCTTTTCAGCGAGCATTGGCCGGTGAAACCGTCTATCACGCGCCTTTTGTCTGGCAGAATTTAAATAATGGGACAGCACACAGCGTGACAGTGATTCAGGCGCCGTTGTTAGATGCTACGGGGCGTATTGACGGCGTGATTGAACGGGTCGGCAATGTTACTCACCGTATCGCGGCAGATCAGTCGCTTACGGCAAGTGAAACACGGTTTCAAAGTATCGTAGATAATTCACCGGCAGCTATCTATAGCAAAGACCTGGACGGTAACTATTTATTCATCAACCAGTGTTTTGAAAATCTGTTTGCCGTAAATAACGAGACTATCAAAGGCAAAACCGATTTCGACGTGTTTTCTTCTGAACAGGCTTATGCCCTGCGGGAAAACGACAGGCAGGTTGTGCTGAGTGGACAGCCACAACTTTTTGAAGAAAAAGTGCAGCATCCGGACGGCAGCAGCCATACCTATCTATCGCATAAATTCCCATTGAGCGATGCGCATGGAAATATAAATGCTGTTTGCGGCATATCGGCAGATATCACCGAACGCAAGCAATATGAACAGTTGTTATTGGAGAGCGAATTACGCTGGAAATTTGCCCTGGAAAGCGGCGGTGACGGAGTCTGGGATTGGGACTTATCAACCGGAAAAGTCTTTTTGTCGCCTCGATGCATCGAAATTCTCGGCTTTTCTGAATTGGATAAAGTAGATTACTACCGAAACTGGGAAGCCACTATTCATCCGGAAGATCTTGAACGGATGAATGCGGAATTAAACGCCCATCTCAATCAGCAAAGCAAGCGCTTCAGCAACGAACATCGTGCCAGGCACGTCGATGGTGAATACCGCTGGATTTTGACTCGCGGACTGGTCGTCAGTCGCGACCCTGCCGGTAAAGCGCTGCGTATGATTGGCACTCAAACCGATATTACCGGCCGCAAGCAATTGCAATGGGCCCAATTGTCAAAAATTGTCGATGGTTCTCCTGAAGCCATGTTGCTGGTAACTGAAAACGGCATGATCCGGCTTGCCAATGACCCTGCCTCCAGAATTTTTGCCTACCCTATAGACGATTTGATTGGTCGTAACGTTGATGAACTGGTACCCATGGGCGCGCGTAATGGCCATGACCATAAGCGAGCACAGTTTATGAGCGAAAACAAAGCCCGGTCGATGAGTGGAAACCGGGCTCTAAATGCCTTGCGCAAAGATGGTTCGGAGTTTCCGGTGGAGATCAGTCTGACTCCGATTGAACTGGATAATCAGCGGTCGCTGATTGTTTCGATTCTGGACATCAGCGAACGCAAGCACATCGAGCACGAAATGCAGCTGATGGCGATGGTGTATAAGGCGATCGGTGAAGCGGTGATCGTCGCCGATGCCAAAAATAAAATTATAGCGGTCAACGAAGCCTTTACCCGTTTGACCGGATACAGTGAACAGGAGGTATTAGGAAAATCAACGGATTTACTCAAGTCAGGCCGCCACGATTCCGATTTTTACCAGGCAATGTGGCATTCACTGACATTGACCGGACACTGGCAGGGCGAAATTTGGAACCAGCGCAAAAACGGTGAAATTTATCACGAGTGGTTGGTTATCAACAGTATCTACGGGAGTAATGGTGCGGTCGAAAGACGCGTGGCGATGTTCTCTGAAATCACCGAGCAAAAAAAGGCCGAGCAAACTATTTGGCGGCAGGCCAATTACGATCCTTTAACCGACTTGGCTAACCGGCGCATGTTTCAGGATCGGCTGGATCAGGAAATCAAAAAAGCCCAGCGAGGGGGCAGTTGCCTGGGGGTTATTCTGTTGGATCTGGATCATTTCAAAGAGGTCAACGATACCTTGGGACACGGTATGGGCGATATTTTGCTACAAGAGGCCGCCAACCGCTTGCTTGGCTGTGTCCGGCAAGCCGATACCGTTGCGCGGTTGGGAGGTGATGAATTTACCATCATTCTCAGCGCTCTCGATTCAGAGTTCAGTGCCGACCGGGTTGCCCAGGCCATTTTACAAAAACTCTCCGAGCCTTTTAGTCTGGGTGATGAACGGGTCTATATCTCGGTCAGTATTGGCATCACTTTTTACCCGCAGGATGCAACCGAATCCGAACAATTGATAAAAAATGCCGATCAGGCCATGTACAGCGCCAAACAACTCGGCCGCAACCGGTACAATTACTTTACCGCAGAGATGGAACGATTCGCGCAGAACCGGATGCGACTGACCCATGATTTGCGGCATGCCTTGGCAAATGACGAGTTCTTGTTGTTCTATCAGCCGATTGTTGAAATGAGCAGCGGCAAGATTCACAAGGCAGAAGCCTTGATTCGCTGGCAGCACCCGGAACGCGGGATGGTGAGTCCGGCTGACTTTATCCCGTTGGCGGAAGAAACCGGATTGATCAACGAGATTGGTGATTGGGTTTTTCGTGTTGCAGCCAAACAGGCCGGGGAGTGGAGAAACCACTATTTTCCTCATTTTAAAATAGGGGTCAATAAATCGCCGGTACAGTTTGGCAAACGAAATCAAAGCGCAGACGACTGGTTTGTTTACCTCAATGAACTGGGCCTATCCGGTGAAAGCATTGTGATTGAAATTACCGAAGGCTTGCTGCTGGATGCCAGCAACAGCACGCGCGAGCATTTGTTTGCCTATCGAGATGCCGGTATACAAGTGGCTTTGGATGATTTTGGTACCGGCTATTCAGCGCTTTCGTACCTGAAAAAATTCGATATTGATTATCTCAAGATTGACCAAACGTTTACCCGGAATATGGCCACTGATGAGGGTGACAGGGCTTTGTGTGAAGCGATTATAGTGTTGGCCCATAAATTGGGACTTAAAGTGATCGCCGAAGGCATAGAAACTGAACAGCAATTTCAATTATTACTGGAGGCCGGTTGCGATTACGGCCAAGGTTATTTGATCTCCAAACCTGCACCCGCTGAAGAAATTGAACTGATATTGGCCAGACAAGCAAGTTCTTAGTCATGCTTATTTTCCGACAAATCTAAAGGTGATCCGTCCGTCCTGAACCTGCCGCAATCTGCGAGGGATTATTCAAAACCCGAATATCTATCGGCTGATTAATATCCAGGTGGACATCGCGTTGCGGAAAGGCCATCGAAATACCTCTGGCGGCGAATTTTTTATTGATGATGTAGCGCAAATCACTGGCCACCACGCGCCAGTCGACTTCCGGGCTTAGTTCCAGCCAAACATAAAGACCAAAAATCAGCGCATCACTGCCAAAGTCCTCAAATAAGATCAACGGCGGGGGTTTATCTTCAATTAATCCATGCCGTTCGGCGGCTTCGCGCAGTATATCGGTTACTTCCTGAACCGGAGAGCCGTATGCCACGCCTATTTTTACGGCAATGCGTACGGATTGATTGCTCAATGTCCAATTAGTGACCTTCTCTTCAATAAAGGTGCTGTTGGGAATCAAGGTTTCTATGCCATTGCCGTCGCGGATATGTGAACTTCTCATCCCGATATCGATGATGCGTCCGCGAATACCGCCCACTTCCACCAAGTCGCCCGGCCTGAAAGGCCTTTCCAGTAAAAGCATCAGGCCGCTGATCAGATTTTTAAGCAGATTCTGCATGCCAAAACCAACACCAATAGCCATTGCGCCGCCCATAAAAGCGAATACGGTCAGCGGAATGTGAACGACCATCAGACTCAGGGTCGCGAGTATGATGAGCTCGATAAAAAGGATCCAGCGTCTTGCGATGCGCGCCAGGCTGGCGTCCATAGCAAAACGGCTCACCGACAGTTGCTCAATGGATGCAGCCAGTTTTAATGCGATCCAATAGCCAACAATCAGAATCAGGAGCCCCGTTACCACTTTATCGACAGTGATACTGCGTTTTCCGGTGATTTTTTTGCCATCGACTTCGATCATGTCTTCAGCCGTAAAAAGTTCGTACTCCCAAAGTGTTAAGGCAGCCTCCTTAAGGGTTAACACTAGCTCAGACCAGCGTTCCGAACGGGATTTGATCTGAAAACGCTCATCAAGGTCCTGCCGGGTGCGAAGCAACAGATGTTCGTTTGATTCGAGTACCGCCAGTAAACGAGACAGTATATAAATCCGATCGACGTCCAGCGCTTGGAGTTCTTTAGTCTTTATCGCTTCGGAGGAGGGTAAATTGATCGATGTTTTTAACTGATCGGTGGCGTTGTCCAGGGCCAGCAATCGCATTTGATCAATATAGTCCCGAACCACTGACATGTTTTTTTGCCATTGGGCAATCTGCTCATAAGCTTCCCGGGCTTTTTCTCGATCGGCCACCTTTGCCGAAGACCAGCGAAATTCCCATATCATTTGCCGTAGTTGCAGGAACTCCAGCATCGATTGCAATCCCTGAAACTTGAGTTCAGCGGTTTCCTTTTGATTCTGATGCAACCGCTGAATTGTTTGACTGGCGGCATCGGCTTCTGCTGACAGACTATTGACGTTAGTTTGATTTGACATACCAGGCCCTTTATTGGCGCCAATTTCGGCCGTCGTTTTTTCCAACTCGGTGACCAGATTTCTCTGTTCTGCCTGGATATTGCTACGCACAGTCTGAATATCCTGCTCGGTCAGTTGCGAACGTGCTCGAAATTTTAATCGTTGAGTCTCGGCGAATTCTCGCTTGCTGCCTATTTCCTGGATTTCCAGTTTAATGCGCTGTAATTCAATCTCTGTTGCCAACAGACGGATAGAGTCAAGACGATTTTTAAGCAACGCTATTGTCCGCTTTTCGCTGATCAACGCTTTAACTTCTCCCTGACTGCGTTCCAATTCCTCATTCAGTTGCCTAAGTTTGGCCGCGGACTCTTTCATCACAGAGATCCGTCGCGCTGCTTCCTGTTCAACAGAAATCAGCATGCCTCCAAGTCTGGTCAGACGATTGTCATGAATCGCCAGTGTCTCGCGTAAATCGTCTTCGAACAGAAACGGAAAAGGCGTTTGGTTATCGCTATTTGCCTGATCGATACTGTCGTTTTGCCAGCGGGCAAACTCCTTTTGCCGGTACTGTAAGTCCTTGATGCGTTCCAGTTGGACTTCATAAGCGTGAATCAGTATTTGCAAAAACAGGTTACGCTGAAACACACCTTCTTTAGTATCCGAGGGAGTTTTGTTTGCTTGAGTTCTTGCCTGTTCGTCTGACAATTCCACGCGAGCATCGGCTAGCCTTTTTTTTATGTCGGCAATCAGTTCCTCCGGATCGGCGGAGAGATCCACTGCATCCGGAGCGTTGGAAGGCTGCCTGGCATTAAAGTTAAGAGAAACCGCGCCAGCTTCACTGTGGCTCACTAGTAAAGTCAATACCGAAGCAATAGCAATCCACAAGCGCAAGCGACTCATAAATAAGACTTTGCAGGGCAAATATAAATCAGAGCAAGTCATGGGTTAGCTTCAGTCAAAAAGACTCATTATTAAGACATAAAAAGGGCATAGACTTTTCTCGGTCATCGAAAAATTAAGGGCTTAGGATTCCGTCATAAATAACTTCCCGGAATTAGGATTGTGTCGAACCGCACGATTATCCTCCCTCTTTGAAAAAGAGAGGCAGGGGGAGAGTTTTTAATAAATCCCCTCTCGATCCCCCTTTTTTCAAAGGAGGAAGTTAGTTGTAGCGATATCCTTAGTGGCTGAAAAGTATCCAAATCAACTATAGGATTCGAATTGTCTGCCTCAATAAGGTTATTGGCAAGTTAATTGGCCGGTAACCCTTCTTTAAAGCGCCACCCGTTTTATAAAAAGATCAAGAGATTAACTCGCTAGAATGTGAATCCGGAAAAAATCCAAAATTGGCTTTGAGAATTAGTTTATTGACTATAACAAGTTATTGGGTCGTCCCATGTTACGCTTCTCGTCTAACCGTCATGCCCGTTGTCCGTGCCCGGCTTGGCTGATACAATCCAGATGCCTGCTTCCTAAGCCTGTTCCTCGGCTTTTTAAAATAAAATCAAAAATATAAACCTCAATAATGATAGATCAACCCTTGATACACTTACTCTTACTGCTTGGGTCCTCGGTGGCTGTAGTCGTTCTCTTTCAGAAGCTACATATTCCGTCCAGCATAGGATATCTCTTGGTCGGCGTACTATTCGGGGCGCATACGCCCGGCCCCGTTATTGAAGTTCAACAAATTCGAGAAGTCGCCGAATTCGGCATCGTGTTTCTGTTGTTCACGATTGGCTTGAGTTTTTCCTTGCCGCAGATCCATGCATTACGAGGCCAAGTATTGGGGTTAGGCACCGGACAGGTGTTGCTTACGACGGCCGTGATCGGCGGGGCAAGTTGGTGGCTGGGTTTGCCTCCGGTTACCGCTTTTGTCATCGGCGCGGTGTTCGCGCAATCCTCGACCACCATTATCAGCAAGCAACTAGCCGAGCAAGGCGATGAACATAGCCGCCATGGTCGCTTGGGCGTAGCGATGTCGGTTTTTCAGGATGTGACGGCGGTGCCGTTCGTGGTCGTTATCCCGGTTTTGAGCAGCATCGATGACGATGTCAGCGTGTTATTCGAGGCGTTGGGTTGGGCAATGGCCAAAGCCGTTCTGGCGTTTTTGCTGGTGTTCGTGCTTGGTCGCTGGTTATTGCGACCGCTGTTTCATACCGTTGTCGCCCGACGCTCCACCGAGCTGTTTACGTTGACCGTGCTCTTCGTGTCGTTATTGGCCGCCTGGACAACCAACCGTTTGGGGCTGTCGATGGCATTCGGTGCTTTTCTGGTCGGCATGATGCTGGGCGAAACCGAGTTCCGACACCAGGTTGAGTCCACAATCAGGCCGTTCCGCGATGTTCTTATTGGTTTGTTTTTCGTCAGTATCGGAATGTTGTTCGACCCTTCCGCGATACCGCAGAATTGGCAATGGGCTTTGGTCGGTGTAGCTACTATGCTGGTATCGAAAACGCTATTGGTCGCCTTGATCGTGCGTTTGTCAGGGCTCGACGGTCTTACGGCATGGCGTACCGGACTTCTGTTAGCGGTAGGCGGTGAATTCGGTTTCGCCTTGCTGGCCATTGCGCTCGACGTGCATGCCTTAACAAATCAACACGCGCAGATTGTGTTTACCTCGGTGCTGTTTTCGATGATCGTTGCCCCTTTTCTTATTCGCTATAACCATGTCTTGGCCCGATTGTTTGTGCGGCAGCACAAACTTCAGGTTGACCCGGAAACCTATCCGGTCGATGCGGAAACAACGAAGCATCTTCGCGATCACGCGATTATTTGTGGCTACGGACGAATAGGTCAGAGCGTGGGACATTTTTTGGAAGAAGAAAAGATACCCTATGTCGCTCTCGATCTGGATTCGTCACGGGTCAAAGCCGCGCATATTGCCGGTGAACCGGTTTATTACGCTGATTCGTCTGAACGGGATATTCTTGAAGCGGTTGGTCTCGATACCGCGAAGCTGATCGTTATCAGCTATGACGATGTTTTGCTGGCAAAGAAGATTCTTCACCATGTTCGCGCTCTACGCCCCGATTTACCCGTTATGGTTCGTACTCGCGATGAAACTCACGTTGAAGAATTACGGCAGGCCGGTGCTACGGAGGTGGTGCCGGAAGTGCTTGAAGCCGGTTTGATGATAGCTTCTCATGCCTTATTACTACTCAATGTGCCGTTCACTCGGGTAGTGCGTCGCATGCAGCAGCAACGAGCAAGCCGTTATCGGCTGCTACGCGAATTTTATCGTGGCGAGGAGGAATTTTCGGATGATTTCAACAGGGTTATTGCCGATGGTCTGAGATCCGTATCTATTTCTTCGGGTAGTAGCATTGTAGGGAAAAAACTAAAGGAACTGGAATTGGAAGGTGTGATCGTATCGTCGCTGGTCAGACAAGGACTTCGAGAGTCCGAACCGCTCGATCTTGTTATAGAGGAAGATGATGTGGTTGTCCTATTCGGGACGCCTGGCAATTTAGATCGAGTCGAAAGAAAGCTAATCGGCAAAGGGAAGTAGGCTGAGGTGACGATAGGAACCGCATCAATCGCGACCGATGGCGGTTCGTTCCTCACCACATCTTACCGAGTTGCTGTTCATGACTAGACTGACAATGCGGTCAAAAAGAGAAACGATGGGGCTAGTCTTGCAATTACGCAATTGCTTGATGGTAACATTTGACACTGACCCTCCTTGCCGGTTTGAGGCGGTTTCGGTATAAATGAGCCTTTATTGCATTCATTAACCGTAAATTAGCCGATGCGATCAGGAAATATATGCGCTTCAAATTAATCATGGTCTTCGTCGATGAAGACAAAACCGAACAAGTTCTTGATGCTTCCAGAAACGCCGGTGCGACGGGCGCGACGATCATCAACAAGGCCCGAGGTCAAGGACTGGAAAAGGTTTTCGGTATTTTCGGTCTAGAAATATTAAACCCTAGAGCCGTCCTACTGATTTTGGCCGAGGAAAGACGCGTCGATTGCATCTTAGAAGCCGTTGCCGAAGCCGGCAATCTTGATGAAAGTTTAGGCACCGGCATTGCTATACAACTTGATGTCGATAAGGCCCTAGGCCTCAGCGAACATATCAAGGAATTGCAAAAACTAAAACCGTTAGGCTAATCTGGGAAACACAGGGCCGTAGGATGCGGTTCATGACTAGCCTGACAACGAGGTCAAAAGGCGTAACCCAAATTTTATACAAAGTTGGCCGGTATCTGTTCTCTATAACCCTTTTCCCCAGCGGTACTGGAAAGTGATTCCGACGATGTCGAAGAAACTGGCGGTTCGGGAGTAAACGCCGGTATTTCCTTGTAGTTTGACGGAGAATTGTTTGCTGAGAGGGAAAGCCAGGGTGCCGCCGACACGCCAATTTTCCTGACGGTTATTCCCCTCAATTTGATCTAAAGTGGTTTCTCCACCGGTATAGTAATTGGTGTCGAAAGCGCCCCAAACTCCGTGACCGAAGTTATAGATGAGATGTGCTTGAAGCGAATAAATAGGCTCTTGTTCCAGGTTATTTCCACGGAACGGCTCATCGTTATCGGTGAACACGAAAGCTCCGGCTGCGAATTCGGCGGTCATCGGTCCCCATGCCTTGGAAATGCCCAGTTCGGGCTTGATAAACCAGCGATTGGTCCCGATGTTGACTAGTTTTGTGGTGTCGTATTGCCCGCCAGGCGCTGCTACGGCAAGACTGAGGCCGACAATGGTGTCCTGCTGATAGTTCGCAAATTCTTTCATTGACAGAGCGGGTGCACCATAAATATTGACGTATAAACGCACCAGCGGATCGGCAAATCCGCCGATTTCTCTCGTCCTTGTTTCACCCAATACGTCCGCTTCGCCCGATATCCAGGCATGGGGAATGATGATGTCAATCTTGCCCGATTTCCCCCAAAAATCCAGCGAACGGACATAGGCTAGGACAGCGCTGTGAATTTCTAACTTGCCGTTGGTGATGGGCACCGACGGCGCGAAAGTGACATTGCCACTGGTATAAGCGTATCCTGCCACCAGAAAATTAAGGCCAACGGGAATATTGGAGTAGGACCGGGGCTCAATGTCCGTCGCGGTTACTGAAAACGGTACGATTCCAATTAGCGTAAGCACGGCCAGTCTGAAGAAACCAGACAGCATGAATGAGGTGCCTCGAACATAATGACTCATAGCTTTCACCAACCAATGAATGTTTTGCTTTACTCAGCAAAAACGGTTTTTTCTATCATCCGGCATAACTCAATTGACTGACTACCAGACAGACTGGCCAGATCAACTTGGAGTGTTTGTGTGAACTCCCCCTTATTCAAGCGGCGGGTAATTCGCGCGTATTCGCGTTGAAAAATCATCCGCATCACCGGCTGCCTTGGCTAGAGGATTGATATGGGCTCGCCGCTGCAATTCGGCGAAAGGAAGCGTTTGATCCAGCCGTTTCGATTCGTAAAGATATTCCGGCAAATAACCGCTAAGTAAAATCTTCCACGAAAAGGCCAGATGTTCGGCATTGACCCATGTTCTCACCCAAATGGCTACGGTGCAATTGTCGAGCAAGGTATTGTAAAAAGTCGGTTTTTCGTACAATTCGTTGATTTTTTCTATGTAACTGAGAAAGAGTCGGCGACCGTTTTCTTTGCCGCCATTAGGCTTGAAAAGATAACCCTGCTCGGGAGGGTTGTTGCGGTAGTTTGTTCGAAGCCGAATGACATCGCGCTCATCGGCAACAATATACATTAACTCGTATTGCCGGAAAAACCCTTTGATGGTGGAATATTCTTCATTCAACTCTTTGCGGGTTTCGATGGAAACAGCCAAACGTCCCTGTTCGCCAAAGTTGAAACTGAGGATAGTATGCGCGATGGCCGGGCCCATCCAATAAAAGGCGAGCAGTTCGACTTCTTCGAGCTTGCTGACGTTAAAGGTTTTGTCGTAATAGGCGGGGTCATAATCAAATTCGCTTCGATAATCGAAGTTGCGGATATTATGCAGGGTGATCTGGTCGCCATCGACGGTTGCATGGGCCAGTTTTGCAACATCCGGTTGCCAGGCTCTATCATTGGAGGGCGAAATGCAAAGCCATCCTATCAGGACGATAATAAACAGCGCCAAATGCACCCAAAAATACCGAAAACGTCGGTAGAAGCCCAGGGTATTGAGAATGGCTAAAATGCCGGATAGACCAAAGAGGACTGCGAAGCCGGTTTGCCATGAACTTGTCATGGAATCGCCGTAATATAACGCCAGCGCTCCCCAGGCAGTAAGTCCGGTCAGAACCAAGCCCAAAAAAAGGTGTTTAAGTATTTTTTTCATAATTCCACATAAGGCTAAACTATCGAACATGATAGTCGGCATAATTTTTACATCATTGCATACCGTTCTAATTTAGGAATCAACGGACCGGTATGATTTAAATTTACGGGCTTGCTGCCAAATTCAATCAACTGACAAGAGACAAATCCTATGACTGCTGAAATCATAAATCACACTGACAACATTATCACGGTCAAAATAACGGGTAAGTTGAGCTATCCGCAGCTGATCGCTATCCAGAATTCCGCCATCAGTATTATCCGGCAGCAAGGCAATGTCCGCATGTTGATTATTGCTGAAAATTTTAATGGCTGGGAAAAAGAGGGTGACTGGGGCGATTTAACGTTTCAGACAGAAAACGATGCTTACATTGAGAAAATGGCGATAGTGGGTGAAAAGCAATGGGAGGACATGGCCTTGATGTTCAGTGCCAAGGGGTTTAGAGAATTTCCCATAGAATATTTTGAACCGGACGATTTACTGAAAGCCCAGGGTTGGCTTAAAGAAGATTGAGCCGAGTCGGCTTAAGAACAACAGAATGTAACTATTCAGAGCGAATCTCAAAAGTCCGCCGCGCTTAATAGTTACCCAAAAAGTTAGCAATAGACGCGTAATCAACAGATTTGCGCGCCTCAGTTTAAACGCTCGATAATCGCTCATTTATCGGGGCTATCCGGAGATTCATGATATGAAGTTTTTTGCTTTTTATTTGTTGACGGTGTTTCTCTACAGCCTGGTTTCGCAGCGTCTGGAACGGACACTTTTCACCGCTCCAATACTGTTTATGCTGGCCGGTATGTGTCTGTTTATCGGCTTTCCGGTTCACTATGCTCAACTGGAACTGAACAGGGACGGTTTATTGCTGATTGCTGAAATAGGTTTGGTATTGACGCTGTTTACTGATGCGGCACATCTCAATTTAAGGAGTTTGAGATTTAAAATAAACCGCGACCTGCCTATTCGTTTGCTGACCACCGGCATGTTGCTGATCATCGTGTTGGGTGCCGTCGCCGCAAAGCTTGTTTTCGGTCAGTTCACATGGCTGGAAGCCGGTATACTGGCCGCCATTTTGGCGCCAACCGATGCCGGTTTGGGCGTGGTCATTGTCAATAGCCCATTAGTTCCAGTGCGTATCCGTGAAGCGCTGAATATCGAGGCGGGACTCAATGATGGTCTTTCCGTTCCTTTTTTAATGTGTTTTACGGCCCTGGCTTTGCACAGTCATGAAGGCGTTACCACAGTATTGACTCGTTTTATGATCGAACAGATCGGTTATGGCTCGTTGATTGGAGGCGGCATCGGCCTTGCCGGAGGTTACCTGCTCGGCCTGGCTTGCGATAAGCAATGGATGGCTAAACCCATGCAGCAACTGGGGCTTGTGGCATTACCGTTATTATGTGTGCTGGCCTCCGAAGCTTCAGCGGCCAGTATGTTTATTGCGGCTTATGTTGCCGGTTTCGCCGTGCAGGCCGGGTTCTCGGAAGCGGGTCGGCACAGCGTTGAATTTACAGAAACCTGGGGCCAATTATTCGACTTTTTCGTTTTCTTCCTGTTCGGCTTGCTTTTCGCCCGGTCCTGGCAGGAGTTCGCTGCGGTGCATGTGATCTATGGCTTATTGAGCCTGACCGTCGTTCGTATGTTGCCTGTGGCCCTGGCTTTGATAGGCAGCGGTTTAAGCCGGTCCTCGGTGTTGTTCATGGGCTGGTTCGGCCCGCGGGGACTGGCTTCCATTGTTTTGGGACTGGTTTATCTTGAACAGCATGCCAATTTACCCGGCGACTCCGATATTCGGCTTTCAGTCATGATGACGGTCTTACTGAGTATCCTTTTGCATGGCTTTAGCGCGCTGCCGGGAATTCGCTGTTATACCTTAAACATAGCCTCACTGAACTCCGGTGCTCCGGAGTTTCAGCAAATCGAGCCTGAAAATCCTGCTTAATTTACCCACAACGAGAGCACTTACCATGTCTACATTATTACTACGATGCCTGCTTGCTGCTTTGGGTTTCTCTCTGTCTGCCTGTTCCAGCGTAACTGTTACGACCGATTACGATCATTCGACAGCCTTTGATCAATACCAGACTTATACCCTGACGCCGTCAACCGATCAAATCGGCTTATCGCCTTCCGGTGAAACTGCACTACGTGATTCCTTGCGAAACCATCTTGCAACCCACAGCGTATCGGAAGTTAACGAGAATGCGGATCTCCATGTGGTTCGACACATTTCGACCAAGGAAAAGGTGGTGGTTCATCAATCCACCGACATGCGCTATACGAGCCTGCCTTATCGTTATGGGCGTTACGGCATGTGGGCCGGGGCCCCACCCATGTATAACGATGTATCCCAATACACGGTAGGGACTTTAATTCTTGATTTTGTGGATGCCAAATCTCAAAAACTGGTCTTCCGCGGTATTGCCTCGGGCACGGTCAGCGACCCGGAAACCAATGCCGAACGCATCCGTGAAGCCGTAGAAAAAATAGTCCAAAACTATCCCGGCGGGATCAAACAATAAGGAAAGGACTCCTGATTAGCAAGCCGTTTCCGCTAAACCCATAAGCCCGACATGCAAGTGCGAGCGCACTATTTTGTTTTAGTAAATTCCGTATGAGGTGAGGGCCTTGTTATGAACGGTTGGGGTGATTTGAAGGTTTTCGGATGATGACGAAAAATCAGATTGTTGGATAGGCGGAATGAAATCTTGGCGATATAAAAGCGTTCGTTTTCATCATATCCCGCCCTTTCGTAGCATTTCGGCGAATATTTCCGCCGGAACCGGTTTGCTGAAGAAATAGCCCTGAATTTCATCGCATTGTTTTTCACGGAGGAAATCGAGTTGATCCTGTGTTTCTACGCCTTCTGCGATAGTTTTGAAGCCCAGTCCTTTCGCCATGCCGATAATTGCGGTCACAATAGCGGCGTCTTCGGTATCGCGGCCTAAGTCTCTGACGAAGCTTTGATCTATCTTAAGCTTGTCGATCTGGAACCGTTTGAGATAGCTCAGTGAAGAATAGCCGGTGCCGAAATCATCGATTGCCAGTTTAACGCCCAAGGCATGTAATTGATTGAGTGTACTGATGGTTTGTTCGGAGTTTTCCATGGCGATGCCTTCAGTCATCTCCAATTCCAGCAAGGCAGGATCCAGTTTATATTCCCGCAAGGATTGGGCAATCAACAGGTAGAGCCGGTCTTGCCGGAACTGTGCGACGGACAGGTTGACCGCAACTGGGACGATATCCAGCCCTTCGCTTTGCCAGGTTACATTTTGGCGGATGGCGGTATGCAATACCCAGTCTCCGATATCGACAATCAGGCCGCTCTCCTCGGCAATAGGGATAAAACGGCCCGGCGGCACCATGCCTTTCTGAGGATGCTGCCAGCGAATCAATGCTTCGACGCCAATGATTTTGGTTGTTTTTGCATCTATTTGCGGCTGGTAATACAGGATGAGTTCATTTCGCTCCAATGCCTGACGTAACTCATTTTCTATCTGTAGCATGTCATGAGCTTGCTGGTGCAATTGGCGAGTGAAAAATTGGAAATTGTTGCGGCCATTTTGTTTGGCACGGAAAAGTGCAGCATCAGCGGATTGGGCAAGCTGTTCCAGTTCGTTGCCGTCCTGCGGATATTGGGCGATGCCAATACTGGCGGTTAGCGTCATGCGCTGGCCTTCCAGAGTAAAAGGCTGGGCAATCAGTTCCAGCACTTTTTGGGCAACATGTGCCGCTCCCTCTGCATCGGTATTGGGCAATAAAAAGATAAACTCATCGCCGCCCTGACGGCACAACGTATCATCCGGATGTAAATGTTCAATCAAACGTCTGGCCAGCTCTTTAAGCAACTGATCGCCAATGCTGGGGCCCATTGAGTCGTTAACTATTTTGAAGCGGTCCACATCCAGATACATTAACGCGAATGAACTGTTGGCTCTCTGCGCGGCGGCCAAGGCCAGTTGGGTGCGATCGCGCAGCAAATCCCGGTTGGGAAGATGTGTCAGCGGATCAAAATTGCTTAAAAATTGGATGCGTTCTTCTGCCGCTTTGTATTCGCTGAGATCGTTAAAAATCCCGATATGGTGAGAAATACGGCCACTCTGGTCGCGAATAACACTGATGGAAAGCCATTGTGGATAAAGTTTGCCATTTTTGCGCCGGTTGATCATTTCGCCTTGCCAATGGCCCTGATGCAGGATTTGCCGCCACATTTCCTTATAAAAGGCCTTATCTTGCTTTCCTGAAGAAACCAGTCTGGGATTTTTGCCTAACGCTTCCTCAAACGAGTAACCGCTGATTTCTGTGTAGGCCGGATTGACGGAGACAATCTTGTTTTGGGCATCGGTAATGATGATGCCTTCGCGACTGAAATCAAAGACCTGTGCATTCAGGCGCAGTTGTTGCTCAGCTTGCAAGCGCGCGGTGATGTCCTGAACAGTGCCATTGATTGCTATGGGTATGCCGTTCGCGTCACATTTCAGTTCGCCGTACATTTCGAGTATCCGTTCATTACCCTCCGGCAGCAGCATTTTGAATTGATGCGTGCCGACCGTCTTATTTTCCACTATGTCGTTGAGCCATGATTGCAGGATCGACCGCTCTTGGGGATCAATCCGTTGTGTAAAAGCATCAAGGTTTTGTTCAAAGCTGTCCTGGGTTGTCTGAAAAATGCGGTAAGTTTCATCAGACCAAGTGACATTATGAGCGGGCAGATCAATACGCCAGCTGCCTATTCGTGCAATACGTTGAGATTCGGAAAGCAGTTTTTCATTTTCAAGCAACGACATTTCCAGTCGTTTAAGCTCGCTAATATCGGTTGAAATGCCGCAAAGTCCATAGACGCTGCCATTTTCTCGCCGTAAGGGAATTTTGACGGCCCAGTAGGTTGCGGCTTTGCCTGTTGATGTGACGATATTCGATTCTTCAGTTTGGATCGTTTTACCATCGATCAACACACAGCGGTCATTTTTTATTATTCGCTTGGCGCTTTGTGCGTCAAATAATTTTTCATCGGTAGCGCCAATCACTTCGTCCATTGTCAGGTTCCAAAGCTTGAGGCAGTTTCGATTAACAAACTGGTAACGTCCTGCTTCGTCTTTGATATAGATATAAGCACTGACATTTTCCAGAACCGCCGACATTTTAGCTTCATTTTCTGCCAGTGCCTGTTCGGCCGCTTTTCGTTCTGTTATGTCCAGGCAGGAGCCTATATAGCCTTGAAAAATACCCTCATCGTCAAAGTAGGGGGCGCCTTTTTCTATAATCCATCGGTATTCACCCTCATGGTGTTTCAGGCGATATTCCATACAAAACGGTTCTTGCCGTTCGAACTGAACGAAAAACAGGTCTTTGCACTGTTCAATATCGTCAGGATGAACGCCTTCCATCCAGCCATCACCCAATTCTTGTTCGATTGTCCGACCGGTAAAATCGAGCCAGACTTTGTTGAACCACGTATATTTTTTATCGGTATCCGATACCCAGATCAATGCTTGAGAAGACTCCGTGACAAAACGGAAATGGGATTCGCTTTTAAACAGGGCTTTTTCTGTGAGTTGCCGCTGATTTTCACGATCAAAATTGTCCAGAGCGAAACTGATGTCGCCAGCCATTTCCTTAAGCAGATTGATGGCATCGTTATCGAAGGCGTCTGTTTGTGCATGATAGACAGAAAAAACGGCAAAAGGTTTTTCATTGCGCTGAATGGGAAATGCCGCTGCCGAATGCCAGCCGAATGTCTTGGCGCTCTCGTGCCAATGGCGGGTTATGGGGTCGTTGAAGTAGTCATTGACAATCACGGCTTGATTTTCTCGTAAGGCCGTTTCTGTGAGACCGCAACCCAACGGGAGGTTACCACACGAAGGATTATCGGGATTATCGAGGTAGGCTAATCCTTCTCCATATCGGGCTACGGGTTCGATGCGCTGATCTGCTTCATCGAGTTGTCCAATCCAGGCCATTTTCATCCCGCCGAAATCGACCGCGCATCGGCATACGAGAGGAAACAGTTCACTTTGGTCAATCATGCGGACAATGGCCTGATTGGTCTCGCTTAATGCCTGGTAAAGATGCGTCAAGCGCAGAATACGCTGTTCGGCATTTTTACGTTCGGTAAGGTCGCGTAAAATTGCGAAATAAAATTGACTGTCCAATTGGCTCGCGCAAACTTCTGCAGCAAATTCGCTGCCATCTTTCCGTACATGCTGCCATTCTTCAAGATGTGTGACGCCGGTCATCATGTGGTTGACTTCCGAATCCAGCCTGGAATGTTCATGTGTCGCTAAAATTTCGGGTAAGCGCCGTTGTAAGAGTTCAGTCCGGCTGTAACCCAGCATTTTGAGGACAGCAGGATTTGCATCGATGAGGCTTTGATCGCGGGATATGAGCATAATCCCATCTCCAGCTTGTTTGAACAATTGTTGGAAACGGGAATGTGCACTTTCCCGTCCGGAGGATAAAAGCCACGTCAGCAGGCTTAACGAGAGTGTGACGGCGATTCCGGCTATGGCAATCAATAAGGCAGGATCGCCAGCCGAGATACGTTCCTCAAAAGCGGGGGTTGTACTGAGTTGCAGTATCCATTGGCGACCGCCGAATGCTAACTCACGGCTGATTTGTAAACTGCCCGATAGAGCCCGGTCACGATGAGATATACCGTCAGAGTGATAAAGGGGGATGGGGTCGTAATCGGGTGCGCGATCATGAATCTCGATATCCAGATCGGGATCAATCGCACCGCGCAGTCCGGCCATAAAATCGTTCATTCTAAAAGGAACATCAACCCAACCCGCATTAGCGGCTCTATGCTCAGCGGGGGTATTGAGTTTTAGGCCTTGTTTATAAATAGGCAGGTACATGACAAAAGCAAATACGTCCTGTTTGCCGACATCCTGTACCAGGGTGATTCGGGATGTGATGGCAATATCGCCGGTATCCCGTGACAGTTCCATGGCTGTTCGTGAATGGGGCAAGGTAAAGATATCGAAGCCAAGCGCCTTTAAATTGTCATCCGTCAATGGTTCGATATGTGAGATCGGCGCATAGACGTCGCGTTGACCTTCCGGCTTGATAGAGTAGTCCGGGAGATTTTGTTCCCGTATTTCAGCGATATGACGGGCTTTATCGGAGTTAGGCACAAGGGTCACCAGGCCAATACCTTGAACGCCGGGGAGCTTTGTTTGTACGTTCAGTGCCTGAATGTAAGTTCTGAATTCTTCAACCGAGATGTAATCCGAGCCTTCAAAGAAGCCTCTAACACCTCGCATGACTACCGAATAGTTGTCGATCCGGTTACGAATAACCTGGGTTGCCATATCTGCCGACGACTCAAATGCGAGGCGCAGATGTTCGATGCGCTGTTGTTCTGCCTGTCGCCATAATGTGGCTGTAATACTCAAGCCACTCAATAACACCAGACTGAAAAAAATCCAGGGGGCCAGGCGGCGGTTGACTTCG
Source organism: Methylomicrobium sp. (assembly GCA_018333785.1). Taxonomy (GTDB): domain Bacteria; phylum Pseudomonadota; class Gammaproteobacteria; order Methylococcales; family Methylomonadaceae; genus Methylicorpusculum. Next base: position 18,947 of record JAGXSU010000009.1, read on the forward strand.
CCAATAAAATATTTGCCGGAGCGATGAGTCATGCCTAAACCGGAATTTTAAGTGGAATATTCACATCAGTATAGCAAAGTGACAAAGGTTGACCTTGCTTCAAATGTCAAATCACAGGGCAAACGCATTAAAACACTATAGAAAATCAAATAGTTAAAATATTCCTTTTTCCGGATTAACTATAAGATTCGGTTTATTTGAAACCTAAAAAAGCTTGGTGTCGCTATCGCGACGCTTATGTTGAGACGGTTCGCGGACCGACAACCGCGATACTTTTCTTTGCTTGTCCAAAGAAAAGTATCCAAAAGAAAAGACACCCGGAGGCCGCT
>JAGXSU010000010.1 GCA_018333785.1 Methylomicrobium sp.
CAAAAACCGTTGAGCCTGATCGGGCCCGCAAACGGGACCCGTACCCCGGATTGCCGTTTTGTAGGATGTGGTGAGGATCGAACCGCATCAAAATAACAATACCGCAAACAAAAACGGGTGCGGCAAACTGTAGGGCGTTTTCGCGATAGCAAAACGCCAACATTGTTTAAAGCTATGGCGGATTGCCTGTCGGCGAATCCGCCTTACGGTTAGAGAGATCTGTTTGCGGCTTTTAGGCCAACGATTCGGATTTCGGGCATCATGCAACCGCCAATATACGAATCAAATTGCTACGCGCCACTTAAAACAAACCGAATGGAAATCGTGGGATGAGGGCGCGGCGAACCCCTGGAATTATCTCGGCATAAAGTAATGGTGCTTGCCCCAGCCGTTTTAGCTGCAGTTCTATTGCGACAATAAATTCTTCGCCAAGTCCTGAGCTAAAAATCAAAAGCGAAGCTTACAAGCGACCCGACAACATTACTTGGATTGTAGGGCGTTTTCGCGATAGCAAAACGCCTATACTCCTTAAAATCAATGGCGGATTGCCTATCGGCGAATCCGCCTTACGGGTTACGGGTTCACCATGAGCCATATCTCTTGCATAGGCGCCTCCTTGCCCGATAATTTCAATCATTTCTACTATTTTTGAAACGATTTTACGACGCATTTCAGGTTACAGCCTCTTCGAATGAGCATTTAAATTTTCCGTCTTGTTGGGCTTCTGGTATATTCCGCGGTGTTTGTAAGATTTATCGACCGGTTTCATAAAGGCAGCTTGGGGCTCGCCGGAAAAAGGTGTTGCTCTTACACTAATTTAACAATAACTCTAATCAGGGGTGAATGATGGCGACCGGAATCTATTTGCTGACAACCGTTTTTGTCGGTTATGTAATTTATGAAGTTCTTGGCGATCAGATCAAAGAGCTTCTGAATAAATTTAAAAAATAATAATAATTAAATTCACGGGGGAACTATGACCGAGGTCTTATTTATACTCACTACAATATATGTAGCCTATGTTGTTTATTTGGTTGTCGGCGAAAAAATGTCGGATGGTCAATCGGGAGCTCCTGGATCAATCAAATCCAAAGTATCTCAATTGTTTGCTGAAAAGAGCGCTGTTCCATCTTCTGTAGCGGCTGATACTCAGCCTGAGGCACAAGTCAGCGAACCCAAGGTGCCCGTAGCGGCAAAAACTGAAAGTGTTGACGTTGCAGCCAAAGCAGTTCCTTCAGCAGAGGCGGTTGCACCTTCACCAGAACCCGCACCTATAGTCGAAGCCAAACCAAAAGCCGAAACCAGAAAATCGGCTACTGCGGCTAAAAAACCTGCGGCAGCAAAAGCCCCGTCTGAAGTGCGAAATCCTGAAACAGGCGAGGTTAACGCGCTGCCAAACAACTACCGTTTTGCAAAACGTTGGATGAAAGATGCCTTGGTTAAAGAGGGTCTTTTACCAAAAGTGTATAAGAATGATGAGTTGGATGAAAAAACCAATAAAAAAATAAAAACCGCCTTCACTAAGTTTGCCAAACTGGATCAATACCGGGTTTGAGTTTAAAAACCGGCCGCTGTTTTTATGAGGATTCATGGGTATTTTGGGTGCGTCCCAATGAGGTGAATCCTTATAGCCAAAAGCCCGTTTGACCAGGATTATTCCATCCCCAGCTTTTTGAGGCGGTAGCGGAACGAACGAAAGGATAAACCCAATTGTTTGGCGGCTGCAGTCTTGTTCCAGCGGTTGGAGGTCAGGGCCATGGAAATGGCTTTGCGTTCGATATTTTCCAGATAGTTTTCAAGCGATGTTTCCGCCGGGTCGAATTCGGGATAATCCGGTAACACATGCGCTTCTATAGGCAGGTTAAGATCATCCTCATCAATCAGTTTGCCGTCGCTTAATGCAATGGCACGTTCAATAATATTCTCCAGTTCACGCACATTGCCCGGAAAGGAATAATGGGTTAGGGCTGCGATGGCGGAATCCGAAATTTGGGGTTTCAAATCGCTGTTTTTGGTCAATGCCGTCAGAATAAAGCGCGTCAATTGCTCGATGTCTTCGCTACGTACTCGCAATGGTGGAACATGAAGATCAATGACATTGATGCGGTAATACAGATCTTGCCGAAAAAGGCCTTCCTGTACCATGACTGCAAGATCGCGATGGGTGGCGCTCAATAAGCGGATGTCGACGGCAATTTCCTGCTGTTCGCCAACCGGACGCACTTTCTTTTCCTGTATGGCGCGTAACAGTTTGACCTGTAATGCCGGTGGCAAATCAGCAACTTCATCTAAAAACAGCGTGCCGCCATCGGCTGCCTGAAACAAGCCTATTTTGTCGGCAACGGCGCCGCTGAAACTGCCTTTTTTGTGACCGAAGAATTCACTTTCCATCAGTTCGGGGGGAATTGCGCCGCAATTGACAGCAATGAAAGGCTTATCGCTACGCGGGCTTTGTTTGTGAATGAGTCTGGCGACCAATTCTTTGCCGGAGCCTGATTCGCCGCTGATATAGACCGGCGCCTGACTGCGCGCCAGTTTGTCGATCTTGGTTCTTACTGCCCGCATGACAGCGGATTCGCCAATCAGAATTTCGCGGGTTCGTCTGTCTTTGGTGTTGGTTTCAGGGCTTAGCTGCAAAGCTTTGGTGACGATTTGTCTGAGTACGGATAAATCCACCGGTTTGCTGATAAAATCGAATGCGCCGGCTTTCATCGCTTTTATCGCAGTATCCATACTGCCGTAAGCAGTTATCACCGCAATGGGTATGGGTTTTTCCGAATTTTGCAAATATTCAACCAGTGCCAGGCCGTTTCCATCTGGAAGCTTCATATCGGTCAAGCACAGGTCCAGCGTGTTTTCTTTCAATGATTGTATGGCTGAGCTGATCGTTTCACTGCATATCGTGTCGATGCCCATTCGGTTAAGGGTGATGCTGAGCAGTTCGCGGATGTCCGGTTCATCATCAACAACAAGGGCAAGTGGTTTTTTCATATCTCGATTTGTGTGTGCTCTGCGTTGAGAAGACTCAGACGAAAGCAGGAGTTTCCGCTTTCCGTTTGCCGGTAACTTAAATTGGCCTGATTGAGTTCGGCCAGTTCTCGCGATATATAGAGGCCAAGGCCCGTTCCGTCAGACGAGGTCGTGAAGAAAGGTTCAAACAAATGCATCTTGTCCCCTGGCGAAATACCGGTCCCCTGATCGATCACGTCTATTTGCCACATGACATGTTGAGCGCCTATTTTTAATGTTATCTTGCCCAATTCAGGACGCCCATATTTTAGGGCATTGAGGCACAGATTATCCAAAATTTGTTTTAAATGTCCCGGATCGATCAATGCATTGGCCGGTTTTGTTTCAATGGCAATATGAAAGGCATCCATCTTTATACCTTGTTCCAAAACAAAGTTTGCAAGGTAATCGTTAAGCCATTTGGATAGCTCGATTTTTTTGCGCAGTGAGGCGTTTCTTCTCGATAACTGAAGTATATCTTCTATTATCCGGTTTACCCGTTGGCTGTGTTGTTGAATGATTTCGGTCAAACGTTTGTCGACGGGAGGTAAATCGGGATTTTCCGACAGCAGCTGGCCGGCATGGCTGATAGCACCAAGAGGGTTACGGATTTCGTGTGCGATGCTGGCGGTCAGTTGACCCAGCGAAGCCAGTTTGCTCTGTTGAAGCCGCTGATTATATAAAGCGATGTCTTCCAGTATGATCATATGAAATGTTTCATGCTGGGTTGGCAGCAGCATGAAACGGATCTGAATTTCGGTCTGGTTATCCATCAAAATCAAGGCAAAGTCTTGTTCAGGATCGTCCAGCCAATGTTCGTAGGCTTGTTTGAGTGATTCGGACAGATCATCCAGATGGTGAGGCATTTGCGTATGATGCGTCAACTTTAAGGCGGCGCCATTGCTCATCTGAATTTGCCGGTTGGCATCCATGATAATGATGCCTGATTGTAAATGCTGGATGATGTATCGGTTGAGTTCTTCAAGGGTATGAATCGTCAGTTGCTGTTGGTGGGCAAGCTGAACCGTTTTTTCGGTTCTTTGAGCCAGGATATAGGACAGTAAGGCGATGGTAAAAAATGAAGCGCCCAACATCCCCGCATAGGTATAGGAACTGGTCACAGTAAAATGGGTTTGGACGGAATAGACCTGTTCTGCGAGCACGGCAAGACTGGCTATGGCAGCAAATAACATAGCGCAACGTCCGCCGATCAACAGTCCTCCGGATGCAATCGAGACGGCCAGAAGAACGCCCACGCCGCTGTTGATACCTCCGCAGGCATGCATGATCAGGGTTAACAGCACTATGTCGGTGAAAATCAACAGTTGCGCCTGAACGGTGTAGGCCGTCAGCCTCCTGAAAACGCAAACGCCGGAGCCAACGGTGATAAACAGATAACAGAGGCTGCTGTAGACAAACAATAATCGGTCATGAGAGCCGAGTATGGAGGGTCCTACCCGGCTGTAAAACAGCATAATGAAGACGCCACCCAGAACAAAGCGATACACAAGATAGACTTTTAGCAGTAGCCAGGCCTGCTGACCGGGAATGCCGTAGTTTTTGGAAAAAGGGCAGGGATAAATATTTTCTTGCGTATTTTCAGACATAAACTTTATAAAACATGGCGTTTTATCGCGACTTGGTTAAAATAACGTTCATCTTTTTCGCAAAGAAGCGAGATGTAGGCGTAACAATTGATAAGCATGACAATTTTGGTTTGATCATCAATAACCAGAACATGCACCCTCTAATGTCCCTTAACACGAAGCGGCCTTGTTTGATCTTAGCGCTCAAATAGTGAAACCTTTACTGGGTAAGCCGGGATAATTGATTAATTCTATCAATGGCTTATTGTTATTGCCTGCTTCTGCATCTTTAAAAAAGCCAGCCGCTGCTGACGCACAATCGTTTAATCATAGCACCGTTGTTTTAGAAAGAGAGACTTCGGGCTAGCCAAAGTTTTACCCAACCAGGAAATAAACTATGAATATTCATGAATATCAAGCCAAACAATTGTTCAAGCTTTACGGTATTGCCGTTCCTGATGGATTGCCGGCCGAATCCCCTGTGCATGCCGAACAAGTCGCTCGGGAACTGGGCGGAAGTGCCTGGGCGGTCAAGGCGCAGGTTCATGCCGGAGGAAGGGGCAAAGCGGGCGGAGTCACGATTGCCAAAAGCTACGACGATATCGCCGAGTTCAGTCGTAAAATTCTGGGCAGTCATTTGGTGACCAAACAGACCGGACCGGAAGGTTTACCGGTAGAAATGGTATTCGTTGAAAAAACCAGTCAAATTGACAAAGAGTTTTACCTCAGTTGTCTGGTCGACAGAGGTAGCGAGCGGGTTATTTTTATTGCATCTTCTGCCGGTGGCATGGATATAGAAGAAGTGGCGGAAACGTCGCCGGATCAAATCGTAACCTTTGAGGTCAGTCCGGCAGCAGGGTTGCAGCCTTACCAATGCCGCAATGTAGCTTTTGCGTTCGGGTTTAAAGGGGATCAGCTCAAGAAACTCGAAAAAATCATGTCCGGCATGTACACGCTGTTACTGGAAAAAGACGCCAACCAAATTGAAATCAATCCTCTGGTGACAACCGATACCGGCGACTTGCTGGCATTGGATGCCAAAATCAATTTTGATGACAATGCCCTGGCCGCTCATGCCGATATCACGGCGATGCGCGACGCAGGACAGGAAGATGAGAAAGAACATAAGGCCCAACAGCATGGGCTCAATTACATCACCCTGGATGGCACTATCGGTTGTATGGTGAACGGTGCAGGACTGGCGATGGCCACCATGGATCTGGTCAAATTGAAAGGCGGTAAACCGGCCAATTTTCTGGATGTGGGCGGTGGCGCCAGCACTGAGCGGGTAGCCGAAGCGTTCAAACTTATTTTGTCGGACAAAAATGTTAAAGCGGTTTTAGTAAACATTTTTGGCGGCATCGTCAAATGCGACATTATCGCTGAAGGTATTTTGGCGGCGGTTAAAGAAGTGGGTGTTAACGTACCGGTTGTCGTCAGGCTGGAAGGTACCAACGCTCCGGCAGGAAGAAAAATACTCAGTGAATCAGGACTTAATCTAATCGCAGCCGAAGATCTTGCTGTTGCTGCAGAACAAATTGTCGCTTTGGCGGAGGGTGTATGAGCATATTAATCAATAAAGCAACAAAAGTTATCTGCCAGGGATTTACCGGTAAGCAAGGTACTTTTCACTCACAGCAGACGCTGGATTACGGGACTCAACTGGTGGGTGGTGTAACACCGGGCCGTGGCGGAGACACTCACCTGGGCTTGCCGGTTTTCGACTCCGTTGAGCAAGCGGTGCAAACCACCGGTGCGGAAGCCAGCGTCATTTATGTGCCGCCTTTTTATGCGGCTGACGCGATTCTTGAAGCCTTTGATGCCGGTATCAAAGTCATTGTCTGTATCACAGAAGGCATACCGGTGCTGCATATGTTACGCGTCAAAGCGGCTATGGCGGGAACCGACACGGTTTTGATCGGGCCCAATTGTCCGGGCGTCATCACGCCCGGCGAATGTAAAATCGGTATTATGCCGGGATTCATTCATCAGCCCGGTAAAGTCGGGATTGTTTCGCGTTCCGGAACGTTGACTTACGAAGCCGTTCATCAAACCACGCGCGAAGGTTTGGGCCAAAGTACCTGTGTCGGTATTGGCGGTGATCCCATTCATGGTATGAATTTCATTGATGTGATCAGCCGTTTTCAGGCCGATGACGAAACGCATGGTATTGTCATGGTCGGTGAAATCGGCGGTAGCGAAGAAGAGGATGCGGCCGAATATATCAAAGCCCATGTCACCAAACCTGTTGTCGGGTATATTGCAGGCCAAACCGCGCCTCCCGGCAAACGCATGGGGCATGCAGGCGCTATCGTGACCGGCGGCAAAGGCACGGCAGCCGGTAAAATTGCTGCGATGAAAGCAGCCGGTGTCGACGTGGTCAGTTCGCCTACCGAAATTGGTGTGGCAATGAAAAAGGCGTTGGGTTAAAAACGGTGTCTTTGTAGTCCGGATGCAGTGAAGCGGAATCCGGGGTCAGTTTGATTCCCCGGTTCTGCTTCAGACGACTACATGTGTTGAAGGTTACTATAAAAACAGCCTGCAGGTTTCCAACGCGTCAGTCGCGATCTAGGGATCGCTCCTACCGGAGCTTCCGTTTCCAGGGTGAAAACAAATTTTTATGAGCGCTACGACGACTCTCAAACTAGCTATTGCGCAAACCAATTTCCTGGTTGGCGACATCAAGGCCAATACCTCTAAAATCATCCATCAGGCATTATATAGCCGCGATCAGCTTGGCGCCGATGTGGTGATCTTTCCCGAATTGCCGGTCACCGGCTATCCGCCCGAGGATTTGCTGCTGCGGCCGGATTTCATTGCCATGGCTCAACAGGCGGTGGATACGATTGCCGAGCAGGTTGGCGGAATCGATGTGGTGGTGGGGTATCCCGAGCAAGCCGATGGCAAGCTCTACAATACTGCTGTGGTGTGCCGGTCGGGTGAAATAATCGCGCGTTACCGGAAAAACGCACTGCCCAATTACGGGGTATTCGACGAGCAGCGTTATTTTTCGGCCGGATCGGATACGGCATTGTTTACTGTAAAAGGCAGAGCATTGGCGTTGACGATTTGTGAAGATGTCTGGCAGCCTGGGTTGATCGCCAAAAACCGGCAGGCCGGTGCCGATATTATTCTGACTTTGAACGCTTCGCCGTTTCATGCCGGAAAAATTCATCAGCGTGAGCAGATTGTCTGCGCTCAAATCAAAGCAGTCGGCATCCCCCTGGTTTATGTCAATCTGGTCGGCGGGCAGGATGAATTGATTTTTGACGGTGCTTCGTTCGTGGTTGATAGCGACGGTTCCGTGGTATTTCGCGCAGAAGAATTTCAGGAACAGCTCAGTGTGGTCGAATTTTTGGGCAATAAACCGCTGAGATCGGTTTGTGCGCCGATTTATCAGCCGATATCGAGTGAATACCAGGCCTTGGTGTTGGGTATTCGCGATTATGTCACCAAAAATGGTTTTAAAGGCGCGCTGCTGGGATTGTCCGGTGGCATTGATTCGGCATTGGTGCTCGCTTTAGCCGTCGATGCGCTGGGCGCCGGTCAGGTCGAAGCGGTGTTGATGCCTTCCCGGTACACGCACATGATGAGTATTGAGGATGCCGAACTGGAAGCGCAGGCCTTGGGGGTCAATTATCACGTTATTCCTATAGAACCTGCGGTCACGGCCTTTGCTCAAATGCTGGAGCATGCTTTTGCCGGTAGTCCCAAAGATACAACCGAAGAAAATATCCAGGCCCGCTGCCGCGGCGTGGTGCTGATGGCGTTGTCGAACAAGCAAGGCAAATTATTGCTCACAACCGGAAATAAAAGCGAAATGAGCGTCGGGTATGCGACGCTTTACGGCGATATGGCCGGTGGTTTTGCGCCTATCAAGGATGTGCCCAAACTGTTGGTTTACCAATTGGCCCGCTACCGGAACAGCATCAGTCCGGTCATACCCGAGCGTGTGTTGATCCGGCCACCTTCTGCCGAACTGGCTCCCGATCAGGTAGATCAGGATTCACTGCCGCCTTATGACCAACTGGATGCCATTTTGGAGCGTTATGTGGAGCGGGATCAGTCGGCCGAAGAGATCATGGCGGCAGGGTTTGCCAGGGACGATGTTTACCGGGCTATCAGTCTGGTCGACAGAAACGAATACAAACGCCGACAATCGCCGCCCGGCATCAGAATCACTCCCAGGGCATTCGGGCGGGACAGACGTTACCCCATTACGTCGGGATACAAAGGCGTGAGCTAAAGGTTCATCAACCGGCTGATTTCCTGCCACAGTGCCTGATAAGCCTGAACCGAGCGGGTGCTGTTTTTACTGAATGCAGCTAAAGGCATACGCTCGCTGCCCATCCGTTCTATATCGCTGGCATAAGGAATATAGGCATCCAGCATTTCCGGGTGTTGAACGGGCAGGGTGAGCATGATATCCAGATGCATTTTTTTGCGTTTGTCCACCATTGAAAAAAACGGCATCAGTTTGAGTTTTTTCAGTTTTTTATCGTGCAAAAAAACTTTCAGCTGCTCCAGTGTGCGTTGCGACAAAGTGGTGGGAATCACCGGTGACAATAACACGTCTGCCGCTTCAAATATCGCTTCGGACAGCAGCGAAATGGTCGGCGGGCAATCGAGAAAGATCAGGTCGTAGTCGTGTTTCAAAGGAGCCAGTAATTTCTGTAACCGTTCGGTGGGCTTTTTTTTGCCGTCCAGGATCAGGTCCAGATTACGGAACGAAAAGTCGGCCGGTAGCAAATCCAGTCCTTCAAAATCAGTACCTTTGATCAAATCATCCAAATCCAGTTGACCGGCTACCAGGTTTTTGCTGCCGCCCTTGATTTTTGGTTTGATTCTAAAGTAATAACTGCTGGCGCCCTGAGGATCAAGATCCCAAACCAGGGTTCGAAACCCTTGTTTGCTGGCCAGAAATGCAAGATTGACGGCCGTGGAAGTTTTGCCAACGCCCCCTTTAATGTTGAATGCCGCAATGGTTTTCATCGATCAAGCCGCTCCGCATTTAAAAAGGGTTTCGAAAATGGTGCGGTTGTCCGCTTGGTTAAAGTCATTAAACCGCTCATCAAACGCTGAACGCGTTTCAACTTTCTGTTTTTCCAATGCCTCGATCAACGCGCCCATGGCTAAAAGGGTTTGGGGTGATTCAGTTTGACTGTACATTTCTTTGCCCAATTCTTTGAGCGTTTGTTGTTGTATTTCTAAATCCTGATAAGTGCCCAAAATTTCCTGAAATTCTTTAAGTGAGCGAATCAGCATTTTCAGGGTTGTTTCAGGATAAAGGCTTTGGAAAAATTCCATCAGGTACCTCAACTTTTTGCAGGTTTTTCTCAACTCGTGCAGTTCTGAGGGTCTGGCGTCTTCTTTAATGGCACTGGCTTGTTTAATCACTTTTTTGTAGATAACCCAGATGCGTTGATCGGCTAGGGCTTTAACAGGGATCAAGGCTTGTGTTTCATCAGGCTTTTTAATAGCCGCTGATCGTATGAAATCTTCCCATTCAATCAGCGGGGCATAATAATCGATGGACTTCAGTTTATCGATCAGTCCGGCATGGACCGCCCGTTTTTTTTGCACCAGAAAATCATAAAGCGGATCTAAATCAGCTTTCATGGCTTCCGGCAGATAATTTTTAAAGGTATCGAAATGAAGCAGATAAATGTCCATATCTCGCGGTTCACTGGTTATTTGCCCTAACCAGGAGAAATAGCGGGAGAACCGTTTGGTCTGGGCGACTGGTAAAACCTGTTTAAGCTGGGTCAGTCCTGTTCGGGTTCGTCTGACGGCAACCCTGAAGTCATGCAGGAATTCGCTGTCAAAATCGGCAATCACGCCTTGTTCATTGAGTTTGAGGGTCTTCAATAAATGGCTGTATATATATTTGACGGCGATGTCGGCCCGCATGTCCGGGGCCAGTTTGATATTTAATTTGGAGGAATAATCCTTGGGTTTGCGGCCTTGTGTTTTCAGCGCGTCGACTAAAACCGGCTCTTGCGTTGGTATCAAACCCAGGCTTGATAACAGTTTTGACATGCGTTTCAACGCTTTATCGTAGCCTTTGACGGGGTCAAGAATGACCCGGGATTGAATCGGATCATAGTGTTCAAGGGTCATTTTCAGAACGGTTTTGGCATCACTGTTATGAATATGCAGCTGATAATGGGTATAGTCCAATGTCGTGATTTGCATTAGAGCGCGCATATCCAGTAAAGGGCGCAATAGCTCACGCAGTTCAGCCTGAATGAAATCGTCAGCAAAGGAAGGCACTTGGTCAATTTGAACTGAGTGGATGATCTTGTCTGAATCCACTTCTTTAATGAAAAGCGTCGATGAGAGGCGGGATTGATCATATTCGCAGATCAGATTCTTTCTGTATAAACGCCAGTCGAAACTGTCATAAAACGTTTTTAAGGCAAAATGTTGCGAGACCAGATCCAGTCGGGTCTGTTTTTCAAGTTCCAGCAACAATTTATCGATGCTCAGATGACCTGGTAATTTAAAATGTAAAGGCATGATAAGTGTGTTTGATGACTAAAAATAAACGTTTTGTCAGTAGTACCGAAACGGTTATTGTCATAAATTTGTGATTTTAGCAAGCTAATATTAAAAAACCATGACAAAGGGCCGGATGTTTCTGTGTTACGTTGGTGCATCCATTTTTTAATTTAATTGGTAGGTATCTGCTCACTCCCTCCAATTATAGTGGGTGTAGGTGGTTGATTGAAAAGGCTTCTGCAACAGGGATGTTGCAGAGAGCTACAGGGACGTATTGATGCGTCTTTTGAAATCAAGCACCTACACCCTTAATTCAAAGCGGGCGAGAAGTTACATGGGTAGCCGGATGATGCAAAGAGAGTTATTGATATTAAGACATGCCAAGTCGGATTGGGGAATAGAAACCGATGATTTTAACCGTCCCTTGAAGAAAAAAGGCAAAAAAGCCGCGCTGCGAATGGGTTTATGGATGAAGCAGGAAGGCCTTGTTCCCGATTGTATCATCACCTCACCCGCCGTCAGGGCGCTGAAAACGGCAGAATGGGTTTGTGAGGCCATGGCTATAGACAGACGCTCAGTCATTAAAGATTCCCGGGTTTACGATGCCGAAGTGGCGTCATTGCTGCTTGTCCTGACCGAACATTCGAAGGCTTACCGTAGGGTTTTATTAGTCGGCCATAATCCTGATTTGGAAGCGTTGTTAACCTATCTTGCCGACAAGGTAGACGTGCCGCCGGACGGGAAATTGTTTGCTACAGCCACACTGGCAAGGCTTCAGATGCCGAACGATTGGACTCAGTTAACCCGCTCAGCTGCAAAGTTATTGTTACTTGTTCGAGCGGCTGATTTACGATCTGAAGAGAATCCGGATTAAAGTCCAATTTGGCCGGTAGGCAATGAATGGTCGGGTGAGTTCGATGATGCAAGGCTGAGTGGGGCTTTTGAGGCTTGTAATCCCGGGTTACTTTTAAATGGGTATTGGAGAAGAGGGCGGCGTATGAAATTCGACAAATTCAGACAGGTCAGCGGATTTTTTTTAACCCTACTGGCTGCTCAGGCCAATGCTCTTCCGGTTATTGATCCCGGTATTCCCGAGTACCAGCGAGTGGGCGGAATTTCCGGAAATCTTTCCAGCGTGGGCTCCGATACGCTGGGTAGTTTGATGACACTTTGGGCGGAGGAATTCAGGCGCGTTTATCCTAATGTCAATATCCAGTTTCAGTCGCTGGGTTCTTCCAGTGCTTCGCCTGCGTTGTCGGAAGGAACCGCTAATTTGGGGCCTATGAGCCGCAAAATGAAAGACCATGAGTTGGAAGCTTTCGAAAAAAAATTCGGTTACAATCCGTTGGCAGTGCCAGTAGCGATTGATGCCTTGGCTATCTTTGTGAATAAAGATAATCCAATTAGAGCGTTAACACTTCCCCAGGTCGATGCGATGATGTCTTCAACCCGAAGATGCGGTCATCCCTCCGATATCAGCCGATGGGGGCAGGTGGGCCTTGATGGAATCTGGCGGGGTAGATCGATACAGCTTTATGGGCGAAACTCAGTATCCGGAACCTATGGGTATTTTAAAGCGCAGGTCTTGTGTGACGGTGATTTCAAAAATAATGTCAATGAACTGACGGGCTCGGCATCAGTCGTGCAAGCCGTTTCTGTTTCTTTAAACAGCATTGGCTATTCAGGGATTGGCTATGCAACATCGGGAGTAAAAAGTGTTGCTTTGGCGATTAAGCCCGGCATGAACTATGTTGATGCGACGCCCGCTAATGCCGTTAACGGAACCTACCCTCTGGCGCGCTATTTGTATATTTATGTGAACAAGCACCCCAGCAAATCGCTGGCGCCTATGGAACTTGAATTTTTAAAATTGGTATTATCCAGGCGCGGGCAGGAGATGGTGATCAAAGACGGTTACATTCCTTTGCCAAAAGCAATGATAGACAAGGTTTTAGCTTCTCTTGAATCAGGAAATAAGAACTGATCTGTTTTTACCCGGTCATAACGAACCTAAACGCGCGCACGATTGCGCCCCCTCATTTCTTTTTTTATAGGCCGTCTGTTATCAAGATGATCCGGTTAAATTTCTGAGTCTCGGCATGACCGAAAAGCAATTTTCCAGGCCTGCCTTTTTAGCTTCCCGCATCAATGCTTGTGGCGGCTGGTATGGCTTATGGCGAATGATAAAGGATGCGCTGTTGCGTGTTTGCGTTCATGTCGGCGGTTATGGTGTCATGCTGATGATTGCACTGATGTTCTTCTACCTGGTGGCGATGGTTATGCCTTTGTTTGTTGGCGCTTCGATAACACAGGTCGGAGGATATCCGGTGCCGGATTCCTCGGCAGGAAAAACATGGCTGTTGGGCATGGATGAGCAAAACAAGCTGGGCTTTCGGTTTACTGATAAAGGGCGCGTCATTTTTTTTGAGACAGAAACGGGGCGTATCGTTAAAACGGTGTCAATCCCTCTGCCTGAAAATGTCACCATTACAGGCATTACCCATGAGGCAGGGTATCAGTCCTTGGTGGTTTATGGGCTTTCTGACGGCAAGGCGCTCCTGGTTCAGCCGCATTACGCGCTGACTTTTGAGCATGATCGGCGCATGATCATCCCTTCACTTGATTTTCCTTTCGGTAAAAAACCTATCAAGCTGGATGAGTCCGGAAAAGCTTTATCCCGACTGGCTGTTGCCAGCGAAGAGGGGCAGGCCAGTTTGGCGGTTATCACTGCGTCGGGCCGTCTGGTGCTAACCAGGCTGACGGCAAAAAGTTCCAAGCCTGGCGCTTCCGGCTTTGAACTGTCCCGCAAGGAATTCACGTTACCCTCAGAGCCCATTGAGCATGTGCTTTTGGATAAGGCCGGGCGGACTGTTTATTTGGTTGAAGCATCGGGCATACTCAATTGGCTTAAGGTTGGCCCGGCCTTTGAGGTTTTATCCCAAGGTCGGCAAGACCTTGTCGGACCGGGTCGAAAGTTGAGTAGTGTAACGCTGCTAAACGGCCATTTGTCGATACTGGCCGGAGATGATGCCGGGTCCGTTAACCAGTGGGCTTGGGTGTTGGGCGAGTTTGATCAGCCGGTTTTGCAAAAATTAAGAACCTTTGAGGTATCCGGTCAAGCGGTCATGTCGATTGAGTCCGAGCAAAGGCGGAAAGGTTTTATTGCCCTTGATACTGCAGGCCTAGCGGCACTTTTTTATTCCACCAGTGAACGGAAATTACTCGAATACCGTTTTTCCGAAAACAAAATCCGGACAGTGGCTCTAGCGCCACGAGCGACAGCGCTTTTAAGCGAGTCGGAAGACGGCAGGCTGTCCTTATGGCGATTGAGCAATAACCATCCTGAAGTTTCGTTAAAGTCGTTGTGGCAAAAAATCAGCTATGAAAGCTATGCAAAACCGGATTATGTCTGGCAGTCATCCTCGTCCGGCAGTGACTTTGAGCCCAAATACAGTTTGACTCCGCTTGTCTATGGCACATTGAAAGCGGCATTTTATGCTTTGTTATTTGCAGTGCCGCTGGCTTTGGCCGGTGCCGTTTATACCGCTTACTTTATGGCTCCTGCCATGCGAAGAATAGTAAAGCCCGGTATTGAAATTATGGAAGCGCTGCCCACCGTTATTTTGGGCTTTCTGGCCGGACTTTGGCTGGCGCCTTTTATCGAAGCGCACTTATTCGGCATTATCTTTACTTTTTGGGTGACGCCAATCAGCGTTTTGCTGGCGGCTTACAGTTGGCAATATAGGCCTTCTTCATGGCGCCACTCATTATCTGACGGCTGGGAAGCCGCATTTTTAATGCCGTTGATCATGCTCGTTGTCTGGTTGAGCTTAAGTTATGGCGGGTCACTGGAGACGCTGTTTTTTGATGCGGGTGTGAAAGACTGGTTATCTCAACAATGGGGTATCGATTATGATCAACGCAATGCCATGGTAGTGGGCATTGCTATGGGTTTTGCCGTGATTCCGGGCATTTTCTCGATTGCGGAAGATGCCATTTTTAATGTTCCCCGTCACCTGACTATCGGGTCGCTGGCTTTGGGTGCAACTCGATGGCAAACGATGCTGAGGGTCGTGCTGTTAACGGCCAGCCCCGGTATTTTTTCAGCTGTTATCGTCGGTTTTGGCCGCGCGGTGGGAGAGACAATGATCGTGTTGATGGCCACCGGAAATACGCCGATGATGGATTTTAATATTTTTCAGGGCATGCGAACCTTGTCGGCAACCATTGCTATTGAAATGCCCGAGTCCGAAGCTGGCGCCACGCATTCCCGGTTGTTGTTTCTGGCGGCATTGCTGCTCTTCTTGTTTACATTTGTAGTCAATACGCTATCAGAATGGATTCGTCAGCGATTACGCAAAAGCTATAGCACCTTGTGATGAAGTCCTGGCTGCGCACCGATACTCCCTGGATTTGGCTTAATGCGGCGGCTGTCAGTATCAGTCTGTTACTGGTGCTCGGGCTTTTGCTGTTGATTGCCATCCAGGGACTGGGTCATTTTTGGCCGAAAACGGTTGCAGAAATGACTTACCGGGATGAACAGGATCAAGTGCGGATGATCCTCGGCGAAATAGCCGGAACCAACCAACACGGAGGGCTGATTGCCGGATCTGCAGATGCTGGCAATGAAACGGAGGGACAGGGGGCCTTTCAGTATTTGATCAAGTCCGGTAACCGGGAGGTTAACGGATATGATTTTCACTGGGTGCCCGCCAACAAGATAGAGCGCTGGCATTATCCTGATCAAGCGACGGTGATAGAGCGTAAGGAATGGGGTAATTATTACGGCTTTATAGAAAGTATCAACGAACAGGGCCGCGTCATCGCCACCAATCTGGATGCCTGGCCTGTGTTATGGGCTAAACTGGACGAAACATCAATACGCGTTACAAAAATTCAACAGATTGAAAAGGAAGTCATCAGTAAGATCAGCCTGCAGCTCGAGCAATCAGTGCTCAGAAAACAGCGTTTGTTGATGGAGAACACTACCCGGACGGATGAATTGAGCCTGCTCGAAGCTGAAATAACGGGCCTCGAACATCAATATCAGCGTTATCAGGATGAACTGGATCAGCTGTACCCGTTGATCAAACGATACAGTCTTGTCGCCAGGGATGTGGATGAACAACGGCAAATAATTCCTTTGGCTGATATCGTTCGAATTTATCAGCCCAACAGACTGAGCGGCAGCGATAAAATCGGGATTTACGGGGCGCGGTTTACGGAGTTTATAACAGGAGAGCCCCGTGAGGCCAACAGTGAAGGCGGTATTTTTCCGGCACTGTTCGGCACCGTGATGATGGTCATCGTGATGTCGATAGTCGTTGCGCCTTTAGGTGTTGTGGCCGCTATTTATCTTCAGGAATATGCCAAACAAGGCTTTGTCACGCAATTGATTCGAATCTCCGTGCATAATCTTGCGGGCGTTCCGTCTGTGGTGTTTGGCGTCTTTGGTTTGGGTTTTTTTGTGACTGTGCTGGGCGGTGAAATGGACCGCTTGTTTTATCCGCAAGCCTACCCGGTCCCAGTGTTCGCAACCCCGGGCTTACTTTGGGCGTCTCTGACGATGGCAATGTTGACCTTGCCGGTGGTGATCGTGTCTACCGAAGAGGGCTTGCTGCGTGTGCCCCGATCGATACGCGAGGGGAGTCTGGCCTTAGGTGCAACTCAGGCTGAAACATTGTGGCGGACAGTGTTGCCCTTAGTCAGTCCGGCAATGTTGACCGGATTGATTTTAGCCGTTGCCAGAGCGGCGGGTGAGGTGGCGCCCTTGATGCTGGTGGGGGTTGTCAAGTTGGCGCCTGCTTTGCCGGTGGACAGTTCGTTCCCTTTTGTGCATTTGGAAAGAAAGTTTATGCATTTAGGTTTTCATATCTACGATGTAGGCTTTCAAAGCGCGCACATTGAAGCCGCAAGACCGCTGGTTTATGCCACTGCTTTGTTATTGGTCATAGTCATTATCAGTCTTAATCTGACGGCGGTGTGTATCAGGAATTATCTACGGAAAAAATACCAGGCGATGGAGGAATAAGCTCAATGACTGACTGTCTTATCAAGGTGGATAATTTATCACTGTTTTATGGCGCTAAAAGAGCACTTCATAAGATCAATATGGCCATTCCCAGGCAAAGAGTGACAACATTCATTGGTCCTAGCGGTTGCGGTAAATCCTCTTTATTGAGATGCATAAACCGTCTCAATGATTTGCTGGAAGATGTAAAAATTGACGGCAGTGTATTTATCGATACTCAGGATATTTACGCCAGGTCATCAAACGTACCGGCACTGCGAAGACGGGTAGGGATGGTGTTTCAACGGCCCAACCCCTTTCCAAAATCGACTTTTGAAAATGTGGCCTACGGGCTAAGAATCCAGGGTTTTAATCAACGTAAGGTGCTGGATGAAAAAGTGGAATTGGCCCTGCGAAAAGCTGCGCTCTGGGATGAAGTCAAAAATCGCCTTCACGATAACGCACTCAATCTGTCCAGCGGTCAGCAGCAAAGACTGGTGATTGCCAGAGCGATTGCGATAGAGCCTGAAGTTCTGTTGCTGGATGAACCCGCTTCCGCGCTGGATCCAATTTCGACATTGAAAATAGAGGAGTTAATCAGCGAGTTGCGAAATCAGTATACGATCATCATCGTCACGCATAATATGCAGCAAGCCGCCAGGGTATCTGACGTAACCGCATTTATGAATAAGGGCGAACTGATTGAGTTTGGCACTACCAGTCAATTATTTACCAATCCGTCAAAAAAACAGACGGAAGATTATTTAACCGGGCGCTACAGCTAAAAGGAGCAATACGATGGATGTGAGTAAAATCGGGCATCATATTTCCCGTAAGTTTAATGAAGAACTTGAAGATATCCGCAATAAAGTCATGATCATGGGTGGTCTTGTCGAAAATCAGATCGATGAGGCTGCCACAGCGCTGATGAACAGCGATTTGGAATTGGCCGAAAAAGTCATACAACAAGACAGCCTGGTTAATCAGCTGGAAATGCAGATTGACAAGGAATGCACTCAAATCATGGCATTACGGCAACCTGCGGCTTTTGATCTGCGCTTGCTGTTGTCGGTAATAAAAACCATAAATGATCTGGAACGTGCCGGTGATGAAGCGATAAAAATTGCGGAAATGGCTATTCACCTGAATGGCATGGATCATAAGCATAAGGGTGAAGATTACTACGAAATCCAGCATCTTGTGTCTATGGTGAAAGAGATGCTGCACGGCGCGCTGGATGCGTTTGCCCGAATGAATGTAGACCAGGTGGTTGCTATTACCGGTCAGGATCAGAAAGTGGACCGGGAATACAGCAGCAGCATCCGGCAACTGATCTCCAGAATGATGGAAGATCCGCGCAATGTCGGCCGGGCACTGGATGTGTTATGGATGGCCAGAGCCTTGGAGCGTATCGGAGATCATGCCTGCAATATTTGTGAGCATGTGATTTACATGGTCAGAGGCGAAGATGTTCGGCATATCAGTCATGAAGAACTGGAGCGCAAGATACAAGGTTGATGCAGTTTGTATCTGCTCACCCCTTCCCGATTTATTCGGTTTAGGTGCTCGATTTCAAAGGGCGCATTAATGCGGTCCCTGTTGCAGAAGCCTTTTCAATCACCTACACCCTCTATTCGCAAGGTGGGATAGTTGCTGCAGTTTTATGAGGGATAATGAGCCTGAAAAGAGCGGTTGACGCCGCTCACTCGTCCAAGCGTATCTAAAGATGAGTTTTTATTCGTCCAGACCGATAAAATCCCACACTTTCCCGGCCATTGTGCCGGTGTCTTTAATCGGCACGGGCGGCCCGTCCGGAAAGTTGAGGGTATAGACGCGATTAACGTTATTGGCCTGTTCAGTCAGTCCCAGCTTGGTATAGCCTTCTTTCATGATCTCCAAAGCATAAGGAATCGCTGGCGTGCGC
Organism: Methylomicrobium sp.; assembly: GCA_018333785.1. Lineage (GTDB taxonomy): Bacteria > Pseudomonadota > Gammaproteobacteria > Methylococcales > Methylomonadaceae > Methylicorpusculum. Next base: position 19,031 of record JAGXSU010000010.1, read on the forward strand.
TGGTATTTTTCGATCACTTCTTTGCCGCGATTGATAGCGGCATTATAAGCCTTTCGTTTCAGGTAAAAGCGGGCTACGTGAACCTCATACATGGCCATATTGTTTCGCAGGGCTATCATGCGCTGCTTTGCGTCGGATACATATTGGCTGTTGGGAAAGCGTGTCAGCAGTTCATTGAAATTATCGTAAGAATCTCTGGCGCTGCCCGGATCTCTTTGTGTCGAATCAGTGGGAACAAACCGGTCCAGAAAGCCAATTCCCCGATTGTAATTAACCAGGCCTTTCAAATAATAGGCATAGTCGACACTGGGATTACGCGGGTGAAGTTTGATAAACCGGTCTGCGGCAGCAATCGCAGCCTCTGGATCATCATTTTTGAAATAGGCATAAGCGATGTTCAGCTGTGCCTGAGCGGCGTAGTCGCCGAATGGATAACGCGATTCCAGAGTTTCATAAAGTTTGATGGCTTTTTGATAGCCGCCTGATTCCATGGCTTCTTTTGCCGAGGTATGCAGTTGTTCTTCATTCCAGTCAGCGTATTCATCTGTCTCGCTGTCGCTGCCGAAATTAAAGTTTTTTAAGGTCTCACACCCAGACAGGATAAGCCCCAGGCTGATGATGAGAAACAATTTTGCTAAAAATAATCGCATAGTGTTAACGACACGTTGTAATATGATCGGTTTTTTGCGCAAACGCAGTAAGTTGCTCTGCCGGATTGATAGCCGCAGCATTTAACTGCGCTTTTATGCGGCGAGTATAACTTATACGGTGGGTTAACCAGAAGATTTTGTTATGACTAGATTATCGTCAAATGTGCCCGATGAAATGGCGGGCATGAGGTTGGATCAGGTGTTGGCTGAGCTTTTTTCAGAGTATTCTCGAAGCAAGCTGCAGACCTGGGTAAAAGCAGGAAAAGTCACCGTCAATGGCCGGGTTTTAAAGCCTAAAGACCGTCTGGAAGGGGGCGAGGATGTTGAAGTGGATGCGGAGGCCGAGCGCGTTATCGAGTGCGTGGCCGAATCTATTCCTCTGGATATCGTTTATGAGGATGAGGCGCTGTTGATTATCAACAAGCCGGCCGGATTAGTCGTTCATCCTGCGGTGGGTAACTGGACAGGCACTTTGCAAAACGCTTTGCTAAGTCACTGTCCTGAACTGGATACCCTGCCCAGAGCCGGGTTGGTGCATCGCATCGATAAAGAAACCAGCGGCTTATTGATGGTGGCAAAGACCTTGCCGGCCCATACCAGTCTGGTGAGGCAGTTGCAGGAAAGAGAGATAAACCGTGAGTATCTTGCCGTTACCAAAGGGCGAATGATCGCAGGAGGCACCGTCGACGAGCCGATTGGCCGCCATCCCCACGACAGAATACGGTATGTGGTCAGGATGAACGGCAAGGAAGCGATAACGCATTATCGTGTGGTTGAGCGTTTTACTCGCAACACCCTGATCAGGGTTAAGCTGGAGACGGGGCGCACACATCAGATCAGGGTACATATGGCTCATATTCATTTTCCATTGGTGGGTGATCAGGTTTACGGTGGCCGTTTCCAGATGCCGGCGCAATGTGGCGAACGATTGGAGCGAATCCTTCGCGGTTTCAAGCGGCAGGCCCTGCATGCCGAAAAGCTGGGTCTGGTGCATCCGTTAACCGGTGAATATTGCGAATGGGTTCAGGAAATGCCTGAGGACATGAAAGAATTATTGGCGGCCTTTCGTGAAAATGATCAACACTGAAACCTGGCTTAGCCCCGAATGGCCTGCGCCCGATAACGTTTTTGCTGTGACCACCTTGAGAGCCGGTGGCTTCAGTGAAGGTGGTTATCAAAGTCTCAATCCAGCACTGCATGTTGGGGATAATCCCGAATTTGTCATGCGCAACAGAGCCAGGATTTGCGAACTGCTGGATCTGCCGGCTGAGCCCGTATGGTTGCAGCAGGTGCATGGTAATACGGTCATCGATGCCGGACAGGCCGATGGTTTGTGTGCTGCCGATGCCAGTTTTACTAACGAGGCGGGCGTTGTCTGTGCCGTATTAACGGCAGATTGCCTGCCGGTTTTATTGTGTTCCGGAGACGGGTTGATCGTCGCGGCAGTGCATGCCGGTTGGCGGGGATTACTGGACGGAGTCATTACCAACACAGTTAACGTCCTGCAGAGCAAAGATCTGTTGGTATGGCTGGGTCCTGCAATAAGTCCTGCTGCATTTGAGGTTGGCGCGGAAGTCAGGGACGCGTTTCTGGCGAAATCAAATCGCTTTGGCTCGGCTTTCACTGAAAGTCACGACGGAAAATGGCTGGCCGATATTTATGCGCTGGCGCGTATCGATCTGGCTTCCGTAGGAATCGATCACGTCTATGGGGGCGGCTTTTGTACCGTAAAGGATGCGGACCGTTTTTATTCCTTTAGAAGGGATAAGCAAACGGGGCGGATGGCCTCATTGATATGGCGGGCTTAAGGCGGCTATGAGTTTATTGTTGTTAATTGTCATTTTTACAGCGTTAGGCGGTGTGTTGAGTGTACTTGCCGCGTCGGTATTTTTATTGTTATCGGAGAGCCAAAGAGCGCATGTGTTGCCTCACGGTATCAGTTTTGCGATAGGGGCATTGCTGGCGGCAGCTTTTTGGGGGCTGATTCCACATGCGTTTGAAGAGGTTGACAAGGCTCAGTTTCAGGGGCTTTCCGCGACCATACTGGGCGGTATTCTGGTGTTTTTTGTACTTGAAAAACTACTGATCTGGCGGCATTGTCATCACAGCGGTTACGAAGCCGGGGGGGATCATCATCACGATCATCAGCCTGCTGCAATTTTGATATTGTTAGGTGACGGTATCCATAACTTTGTTGATGGAATACTGATTGCTGCGGCATTTTTAACCGATGTCAAACTCGGTATTGTTACCAGTCTTGCTGTTGCGGCGCATGAGATTCCTCAGGAAGTGGGGGATTTTGCGATCTTGTTACAAAGTGGCTACAGCAGGCGCAAAGCGCTCATTTACAACATGCTGGCCAGTCTCTCGACGGTTATCGGCGGCATTTTGGCCTTTTTCTGCCTGGAAGATTTACACGGCAGTTTGCCTTATTTTCTGGCGATGGCGGCATCCAGTTTTATCTATGTCGCAGTGGCTGATTTGATTCCCTCACTACATGAAAAAACCGATACCAAAACGTCTTTACAGCAAATCGCGTTGATTGCAACAGGCGTATTTTTGATCTGTTTTTTACATGATGTGGCTCATGATGTTGAATTGCAGTCTGCTCAAGAAAAACTTGAAATGCCCGGCTCAAAAGAGTAGCGCCAAATGGTTTTGGCGTTCTGAAGTTTGTTGGAAGGGTACTGTACAGGTGCGAATGAATTCACACCTGCACGGTTAAAGTCTTGCGGATTGAGGCCTTTGGTCTGTGCTACTGAGCCTCAGGTAATGACGGTAGGCTCTGTTCTTCCTGTCCGTTTTTTAACTTCACCTAGCTTTTCTGCCAGCTCTATCAAGCCGCTAAGCGCTTCTTGAGCATCCTGATCATGTTTGGAGGCGTCCGGTTCATAGCGTTCCAGATAAATTCTTAACGTGGCGCCAACCGTGCCGGTTCCTGACAAACGGAAGACTATGCGCGAGCCGTTTTCAAAGCCGATACGAATGCCCTGGTTTTTGCTGATGCTGCCGTCAATGGGGTCGGTATAGCTGAATTCATCGGCATATTTGACCGTGTATTCGCCAAATGCCTGTCCTTTTAAGTCAGGTAGCTGGTTTCTGAGATGATCCATGATGTCATTGCCGATTGCCGTCTCGACGGCTTCGTAATCGTGGCGGGCATAGATGTCACGGCCAAATGTTTGCCAATGATCCTTGACGATGTCAGCAACGGATTGTCTTTTTCTGGCGATCAAATTCAACCAGAAAAGTACAGCCCACAAGCCGTCTTTTTCACGAACATGGTCTGAACCGGTGCCGAAGCTCTCTTCTCCGCACAAGGTAATTTTTCCTGCATCCAGGAGATTGCCGAAAAACTTCCAGCCGGTGGGCGTTTCATAGCAAGGCAGCTGGTGTTTGGCTGCCACACGATCGATGGCCTGGCTGGTGGGCATGGAACGGGCAACGCCACTTAATCCTTTTGCATAAGCGGGTATCAGTTTGGCGTTAGCGGCCATGATTGCCAGGCTATCGCTGGGTGTCACAAAAATTCCGGCACCCATGATCATGTTACGGTCGCCATCGCCATCCGATGCCGCGCCGAAAACAGGCGCCGCGTCCCCAAACATTTCTTCCGTCAATTCATGAGCATGCGCCATATTGGGATCCGGATGGCCGCCACCGAAATCCTCCAGTGGCACGGCATTGATCGCCGATCCTGGTTTAGCGCCTAATAGTTCTTCCAATATGGTTTTGGCATAAGGGCCGGTAATCGCATGCATGGCGTCAAAGCGCAAACTTAGATAACCAGAGCCGATACTTTGTTTAAGTAATTCAAAGTCGAAAATCGATTCCATTAATTCGGCATAGTCAGCAACCGGATCAATAATGTCGATAATCAATTGGTCGATTTGCTGTGTGCCTACTACATCCAGATTGATTTCGGGCAGGTCAGCGATTTTGTAGGATGTTATTTCTTGGCTGTGGCGGTAAAATGCTTCTGTATATTTTTCCGGGGCTGGTCCACCGTTACTGACGTTGTATTTGATGCCGAAATCCTCATCCGGCCCGCCGGGATTATGGCTTGCCGAAAGCACAAGACCGCCGTAAGCTTGGTATTTTCGTATGATATTTGATGCGGCAGGGGTTGATAATAGCCCACCCTGTCCTATAATAAGCCTGGAAAAACCGTTAGCCGCGGCAATTTTGATAATTGTCTGAGTTGCTTGCCGGTTGAAATAACGGCCATCTCCCCCTATAACCAGCGTCTGGCCTGAGATGTTTTCAAGGGAGTCGAAAATAGATTGTACAAAGTTTTCGAGATAGTTTGGTTCAGTGAATGTTTTTACTTTTTTTCTTAATCCGGATGTGCCTGGATTTTGACCTTCAAATGGGACAGTTGCGATCGTTGTAATTTGCATGAGTGTGCCTTGATGGGACAAAGAAAGACGAAATTTAACTTACAGTCATTTAGCGGTCAATTTTAATTAATTATGTTCAGAAAGTTTTTAGTATTATGTCTGTGTACTGTTTCAGTAATGAGCAAGGCGGATGATGATATTTGGTTGCTGGTTGATACTCACGCGTTTACGCTAGAGGTTAAGCAAGGAGAAAAAACGGTTGAACTGCTGGAGAATATCGCTATAGGCAGAAATGGCGCGGGTCTCAAGATGCATAGAGGCGATAATATTACGCCTATCGGGACTTACAAAATTGGCTGGATTAATCAAAGCAGTGCTTTTTACCGGTTTTTCGGCTTGACTTATCCATCGGTCGACGACGCCAGTGTCGCTTTGAAACAGGGGGTGATTGATCCTTTTACGTTTGACTCAATTGCTTTTGCACACAATAATAATCGCGTGCCGCCTCAAAATACATTGTTGGGCGGACAGATAGGAATCCATGGGCTAGGGCGCGGCAATGAAAAAATTCATAGAACAATGAATTGGACTCATGGTTGTATAGCTCTAACCAATCCTCAAATTGACAGGTTGAGTAAGTGGATAAAGAAGGAAGTGGTCGTTGAAGTTAGATAAAATAAAACTGGCATTTCTGAAAAAAAAACGTCATCATATGACATTCAAAATTAGTTTTAGTTGCAACTCTTACAGTAAATAAAAGGAAAAAATCATGAATAAATTAGCTAAATTATCAGTTGTTGCTCTTACAGCAAGTCTGGCTGTAGGTTGTGCAAGCACTTCTGACGTTGAAAACCTTCAATCTCAAGTTGATGCGTTGAGCTCAAAAGTATCTAAAGCTTCTTCTGATGCTGCAAGCGCACAAAGTGCTGCTGCTGATGCATCTGCAAGAGCTGCTGCTGCTGAAGCTGCTGCAAACCGTGCTGCTAGCTATGCACAAGATGCAAACAGCAAATTGGATCGTTTGTTCAAAAAATCAATGATGAAATAATTTTTATTGATTCAATGAAATTTAAAAGCCCGACTGGTTCGCCAGTCGGGCTTTTTTATTGGTTAAAAAGTGGGAAGGTAAACGCTTGTGGCTATGACACCCAAAGCGTTTACCTGCACCAATCAGGGATAGATGACTTTGGGTTCAAAGTACGCGGCAGGATATTTAGGATCAAAATTTGAGTTCGTGGATGATTTTTTTGCTGAACTGGCCTTGGATTTTGCTGGTTTGGTATCAGCGTCCTTATCCATATAAATGACTTTGGGCTGGAAATTAGTGGCTGGGTATTTATCATCGCTCTCAGCAGAGGCCATTTGAGTGATTAATAATCCTGATAGACTAAAAACTAAGAGTAGAGTTTTTCTCATTTTATTTATCCTATTGTCATTATTTGCCCGTTTTTAAAGCGTGAGCTCAAAGTTGGGTTTTTTGTTTTATTAAGACGTAATTATTTTCTTTGGGAATCGCTAAATAAAACCATCTATGGATCATTTAACGGTCACCGGAAGCGAATTGTTAGTTTCCGGCTAATAATCAATCGTTTAACACAATCAATTATGCAGCGCCTCCTTGTGCTGCCGGAAGCTCTGAAATTTCATCAATTTCATAGTTTCCTTTCACTCTTTAATTTACCAGACCAAGCTTACATTGTTCTTTGCTATAAGGTGATTTCTGAAGTAATTGACTTCTCAGACACCCATTTATAGCGTCTTAGCTGCATCAGATGGCGATTAGCGGTTTGCCTTTTTATAATATCAGGACTCATTTTCTTCGCTAGGCTAAAAAGCGGCAAAAGTATCCGGTATTTTGTTCAAATTCGCAACAGGTGCTGATTAAGCCACGATAAAGCTCACAGCAACGACCTGATTTCGGGATGGTTTTCCAGCAAACTTTGCCGGAAAGCTTCAATTGCTTTTTCGTCGTCCCGTTCGCTTCTTGGTATAGGTACTTTTATTTCGCTGACGGCAGTCATGGGCGATTTGGATAAAAAAATCAGCCGGTCAGCCAAAGCAATGGCTTCTCTCAAGTCATGCGTTACGAAGAGGACCGTATGAGGCCTTTGCTGCCATAGGCTGATCAGCCATTGCCGGACCTGTCTGGCTGTGGGCGGATCCAATGACACAAACGGCTCATCCATCAGCAGGATGTCGGGATTTACGGCAAATGCGCGGATGATGGCGACACGACGGCTCATGCCCAGCGAAAGCCTTTCCGGATAATCATCTTTGACGTCAGTCAATTGAAGGGTTTCGAGCATCACATCAATAGGCGCTGACGGATAACCGTCAGGCAACGCCAATAAGATATTTTCTCTTACGGTACGCCAGGGTAATAGACGAGGGTTTTGAAATACATAGCCGATGCTGGGTTTCCGGTGCCTTTGGGAGAGTGTTACTTCGCCTTCAAAGTCGTCGTCCAGCCCGGCAATAATGTTGAGCAAGGTGCTTTTGCCGCAGCCGGAAGGGCCTACTAAACAGATAAATTCGTGTTCGGCCAGCGAAAGCTGCAAATTGGCGATAGTCTGATTTTGCACGCGGCCATCGCCAAGGAAGGTTTTATTGGCAATGTTGATTTGAATGGCGCTCATCGGCGCCACCTGAGGGCTTTTTTATCCAGTGGTTTAAGAATTGAAAATTCGATGATCTGAATCACGCACACAAACGCGATGCTGTAAGCCAGAATGCCGGCAACATCAAACAGCTGAAAAAAAAGATGCAGCTGATAGCCCACGCCATCACTGCGCCCCAACAACTCAACGACTAGAATGATTTTCCAGATCAGTGCGAGTCCTGTTCGTGTTGCGCCCATGACAAAGGGATACAGTTGCGGCCAAATAACATGCAAAAAAGTTTTTCGTTTACTGAAATGGTAACTTTTAGCCATTTCCAACAAATCCCTATCCAAGGTTCGGGTACCTTCGCGAATGGTGACGATCACATTCGGCAACTTGTTGACGACCACGGCAAGTATCGCGGCGTATTCGACCAGGCCAAACCAGACGTAACATAAAATGATGGTGACCAGTGCCGGTATGTTTAGAAAAATAACCAGCCAATTGTCAAAAAAATGGTTCAGTTTTTCATTTCTGCCCATCGCGATGCCGATTGCACAGCCCAACAGCATCGCGATTGAAAAGCTGAATGCCAGTCTCAGCAGCGTTACGCCAAGATGATAAGGTAATTGTCCGGAAACCGTTTCAAGCCAAATCACTCGAGCAACAGCCAAAGGCGCAGGCAGCGTTGTACTGTCCAGATAAGACGCCAAAAGCTGCCACACCAGTAAAAATAATACAGAAGAAACAAGGCTTGCCAGTCGGGGGCTGTCGTAAAGAGAGCGAACTGTCATGATGTCTTTAATCAGCCGCCCAGAAAGTGCCCGGCTGTAAATGCTCTGACCCGCCGGTTAGCCGGTTGTTGCTCTCGGTTCTTAATAATTGATATATACGTTCAGCGGCTTGCTGTTCTTTGGGGCCCCATTCGCTGACATTACCGGCGCAATAACGATTGCGTAATTGTGACCGTACCTGTTCATCCTGGTTTGGAATCAGCGCTACGATGCCTTGCCATGCCTGATCCGATGTGCAAAGTTGATTTCTGGCTTGCCGGGTTCCGGATAAAAATTCAGATACGGATTGTTTATGCGCTTTAGCCCAGGTTTCTTTAAAGACATAACCCAGAGTGGGTACTGATTCCGTTATGCCCAACGCTTTGATAATCTGACGGCCATCCATTAATTGGCGATAGCCTTGTACTTCCAGCTCGGCAGCAAAATTCCAGTAGTTCATGGCGGCATCAACGCGCTTGCTCAAGAGTTGTTGATTGATTAATGGAGGCGCCGCAAAGGTTTTCTCAACCGTTTTGTCCAGATCAAGTTGATGTTGATGTCTGGCAAGCGCTTTAAGCAGCAGCCAGTTTTTATCCAGTTCGCCACCGGCAATACCCACCCGTTTACCTGCTAAATCCGGCACGGTCAAAATTGCGCTGTCCTGAGGAACCACCAATGCGCCACCGGTTGTGGAGTAAGGATAAAAAGTTAAGTCAGAACCTGCAGAGCGCTGCCTGGATACCCAAACCCAGTCAGAGACGATAATATCCACCGTATCCGATTGTAATGCGATTTTTCCTGCTTCGGGGTTCGCAATAGGAACGATCGTCACACTATAGCTGGCCGTTTCTGCCGACTGGGCCTGCTTCATGGCCTCTATTTCCCAAGCTACCGTGCCGAATGAGAGCAATCCTAAGCGGATAGCTGTTTTTTCGGTAGCCGAACAGTTAAGGCTAAGAAACAGGGTAAACCATGCTAGGCGAATGAGTGTCATCGTTATATATCCGGCTATACAAATAAAGGGGGTTAAATAACTTTTTCCAAAAGAGCGGTTAAGCGCTCCTTAACCCAGTCTACGCTCGTCATGCCCGTGATCCCAATGGTCAGGTACTGAGCCAGCTGGTTGAAGCTAAGAAGTCATTTTACCGCACCGCTGGCTTGTAGCGGCAATGATTGTCATAATAAGATCACGTTAGTTGATTAGTCATTCCTTTCACTTATGAGTTCATCTGCAAATGCACCACAACTGATCGACCGGTTCGGAAGAGTCGTCGATTATGTCAGAATTTCAATCACCGACCGGTGCGATTTTCGATGCCTGTATTGTATGGCGGAGGAAATGACGTTTCTACCGCGGGCTCAGATTCTGTCACTGGAAGAAATTTATACGCTGGCCGAAGTTTTTACGGAACTGGGGGTCAAAAAAATCCGCATAACCGGTGGCGAACCACTGGTCAGAAAAGGCGCCCTGCAATTGCTGGAAAATATAGGTCGTCTGACCGCTTTGCGGGAACTGGTATTGACGACGAATGGGTCTCAATTGGAAACCATGGCCGGGACCATCAAAGCGGCCGGAGTCAAAAGAATCAATATCAGTCTGGATACGCTGGATGCCGTTAAATTTAAAGCGATTACACGCACCGGTGACTTACAGCAGGTGTTAAAAGGTATTCAGGCGGCCAAGGCCGCTGGCTTCCAAAACATCAAGATTAACGCCGTTATTTTAAAAAACCGAAACCATGATGAGGTCACGGATTTAGTCGATTTTGCCGTTGCCAACAGCCTGGACATCAGTTTTATAGAAGAAATGCCGCTGGGAGAAGTCACCGGTCATGACCGTGGCGAGGCTTATTATTCCAGCGATCACATCAAAGCTGATTTGGAACAGAAATTTGTTTTATTATCCAGTACTGAAAAAACCGGCGGACCTTCCAAATATTTTCAAGTGGCCGGAACGGGCACGAAAGTCGGCTTTATTTCACCACACAGTCATAATTTCTGCAGTACTTGCAACCGCGTTCGACTGACGGTAGAAGGGCGTTTGCTGTTGTGTTTGGGGAATGAACATTCGGTGGATTTAAAAAAAGTGCTGCGAGCCCATCCTGGCAACAAGGACATATTAAAAAAAGCCATTATTGAAGCCATGAACATTAAACCCGAAAAGCATGAGTTCAATATTCATGAGCAACCTGTTCTGTTCAGACACATGAACATGACGGGGGGATAGACATATATTCCGAACCCATTGGAATTGGCGAATTTTGCTATATTGCAAGACCTGCCTCCGTTGCTGTAAAAGGTCGGTAATGATGAGTTTGCTGCAATAGAATCACATGAAGCGATTGGCCGCAAAGTCTCGAATTTGCTCCTTCTATACTGACAGAGTAAGTTATGCCAACTAAACACAAACCTATATAAAACTCGATAACCGGTAGGGCGTTTTCGCGATAGCAAAACGCCAACACTCTCAAAATCATGGCGGATTGCCTTTTGGCGAATCCGCCTTACCGGGTTAGGCAGTCAAATTATCGTGAATTATTCAAATATCATGTCGAAGGAAAATTATTGGACGCTATTCGGTTAGCGGCAAACAGAGGGACGGTGCTCGGCAACGAGAGGTTTGAATCGGAAGTTGAAAGCTTGATCGATCGGAGAATGACCGCAAAGAAGATGTGAGCACCTATTGGCTGGAGGAATGAAAAGGCAGATCATTAGCGAATTTTGCTATATTACAAGACCTAATAATCATCTAGCCTGTCTCCCCGATCGGAACCCAAAGTGGTGTAAAAAGGGTGTTGATCGAAACAACCGAGGAGACAGACATGAAACTATACGGTGGAATGGATTTGCATTCAACGAATGTGGTGACCAGCAATTCTCAATTTAGCCAATGCTGGTAAACTGTGGTGATTTTTTCATATCCCTGCACGGACGATGGCTTACCCATTTAACCCAAAAGAACAATTCACACAATCCCGCTTGATCGAGCGAATCAGGCAAGTTTTCGAAACATTGCCCGAC
>JAGXSU010000011.1 GCA_018333785.1 Methylomicrobium sp.
CTGATGAATAAGGGCCTATTTTATTGTATAATACAGGATTCTAAGCCACTGATTATACGAATAAAACGGCCTCATTCATGTTCATTTTACGCGATCATTTAAGCCCACTCCAAGCCCATTTTTCCGATACCGATTTAGGCCGAGAGCGATCCTCGTTATTCATCTACACGCTACTGGCTGTTATCGTCCCGTTCACCTCGTCGAAAACGTCCAATTTACTGCGTTCCTTGGTCACCTTGTTCGGTATTGAGATTAACAAGAAGCGCTTCTATACGTTTATGGCGTCTTCGTCATTACCCTGGCAAAAGCTTTGGCAGACGGTTTGGGCATTGATCCCTTCGCCTGAAACGGAGGGCCGGTTGTTGGTGGCCTTAGACGACTGCATCAATCCCAAAATAGGAAAAAATATCTTCGGTTGCGAGACGATCTTTGATCATGCCGCCAAAGCCAATCAAAGCCAGTATCCGTGGGCACAAAATTTGGTTGCGGTCGGCTTACTGAAGCAAGTTAAAGGCCGTTGGGCCTGCTTGTTTTTAGATTTTCGTTTTTACTTCGCCAAAAAAACCATTGATGCGGAAAAGGCTACCGCCAAAATCAAAGGCCTGGTGGTGCCTTTTCAGACTAAATTGGAACTGGCAGGGCAGATGTTGATTGGCATCGGCCATTATTTTCCCACCTCGCCACTGCTGGCCGTTACGGATAGTTGGTATGGGAATCAGAGTCTGTGGCGGCAGGTTCGGAAGGTATTGGCGGATCGTTTTCATCTGTTATCCCGGCTGCGCTGCACTAACCTGTTGTATGCCCAGCCTGAGGCATCGCAGTCGGGACCGCGAGGGCGTCGCCGTAAGTACGGCAAACGCTTGGGATCGGTGACCGACATGGCCGCCGAGTTTCGGCACAAGGCCAAGGCCTATACCGTCAACCTTTACGGTAAACAAAGGGCGGTTTGTGCCTATGATGCGGTGGTCATGCTGAAAACACTCAAATGTCCAGTGCGGGTCGTTTGGGTGTTCCGTAAGACTCAGTGGGTCGCGATGTTCACTACCGACCTGGCGCTTTCGGTAACACAGATCATCGAGTATTATGGCGCACGGTGGAAAATTGAATCCGGCTTTAAAGAGCTCAAACAAGACATCGGCAGCAAGACCTGTCAGTGCCGCAATGCTCAGGCAGTGAACAACCATCTACACTTTTGTTTGATGGCGTCAACGATCACCTGGCTTTATGCGGATCGCTTGAAAGCCGACCCGGAACGTCGGCATAAAGTGAAGGGGCGAACCAGTTTTGCCTTTTCGGATGTTCGGCGGCTTATCGCCGAGGCCGCACTCAATGATGATTTTGATAGGGTTTGCCCCAAACCCGGCAAACCCACGAAAAATTCTCTGGTCGCTGTGTTGCTACGCATGGTGGCCTAATGAATTTTTAGGAAACTTCAGTTATAAATGTTAGTCGTTCAATATATTGCAGGAAAGGGACAGGCTAAATAATTCATAGTTCCAAAGCTGTTGACAATAACATTATCTGTTTAACGTGCCTAATCAAGGGTTACAGAGATAGCTGTTATTTGATTCGCTTACCCTGCGATCTGCACGGATGAGTGGGCATGCTTTATTTTGGCGATGCTGCCGGAGACAAAAACTGATCGAAAACGCTTTAGCAATTCGAGTCGGTGTCTTTTATCTTTTCAAGGCCAGCGAGGGTTATGCTGTTACCGACTAGTTTTAACTAGCTCAACTGTCTTGAGTTTATTCGATGCAGTTCATGACGCTTTTTCCATGATATGCCAAAGCGCCTGACGGATAGCCACACTGCCTCCGACCATGATGCTGGTAAAGTAAATAAATGCGCAGAGGTTGGCCATATGCCCGAGAAGGATGCAAAGACCGTCGTGCTGCAAGAGTCCAATGGCGAGAAATAATAGCGCAAGAGCGGGCAGGGTGTTGCTGAAAGGGATCAGTCCAAAGGGAGCCATAAGCAGGACGGACGCTGATATTAGCGCACAGTTGTTCAGTACCTCTGCCAGCCAGGTGGACGTCAACCAATTCAGGCGATGGGGACGACTCAAGCGTTCCAGTCGATGCAGCCATAGGTTGCTTTGGCTGAGTCCGGCTCGAAGTTTTTCGGTCGGCAAGACGCGTTGCGCGATGCGTTTTGGTAACCACAGGTTGCAACCGAGAAGTCGACTGGTGCCGATCATTAGGATGACGGAACCGAAAACAGTACTGACCCCCGGAATCGATACAGGGACCATGAAAACGATTGCAAGAAACACTATGAGAAGCAATAAACCATCCTTTCCAACAATATCTCTGATCTCGGCCAGCGAAACGCCACTCTTCGGCAAGTTGCCAATCATGACATTGAGCTTTTCCCCAAGAAAATCTGTTCGCAATTCAGCCTGTTGTTTTTGGCTCAGAGCAATGTGCTGCGCTGCGCTCGGATCGTCTTTAATTCTTTTCATATGTTCATCTCTTGTCTTATAAACAATTTTCTTGATTTTAATACTATTTCTTCCAAGTCCCCCCTAGCAACAACCGGTTTCAAGTTAGGTCAGTGAGATTAATACCTAAAACAATTTTTCAGGGGCGTCGTCAAAAATGAGGGTCACGGCCGGATGCTTGAGTTTCCTGCGTGCCGTGATGGCATAGAACCGTTCTTTCACGGCATCGATCCGGCCGATGACTTCTACCTCGTACTGACGCAGAATCTCGATTTCAACCATGGCCGGCGCGACGAACAATCCGGCACCGTCGCTGCCAAAGGTCTTGAGCAAAGCGCTGCCCTCTATTTCTGCCTGTATTTTCGGGCGCGGCTTTTTCATAAAAAAACTATTGCAATATTGTAAAATATAAGTTTTTTTGAGCTTACGAAAATATGCCCACCCTAACCTCAGCGGATATCAGCGGACTTGAAAACAAATTGGGTGGAGCAGAAATAAAATTTATTGATGTGCTCAACGCGTTACCCGATACACGGGATAACCGTGGTAAGCGTCACTCACTGACCTTTCTGGTCTCTACAGTTGTTTTTTACCATCTTGGTTGGGCACTCAAAAGTATCCAGTATTTACCGCTACTTGATGAATAAAATTGATTGGTTACGCGAGGTGACTGGTTTTTAAGGATGCAACACCGGTTTCTCGTGCCCATTTACCGAGAATGCTGGCTAACCTGGATTGGGAGGGTTTAAATAATGTGATTCATCAGTGCTTTGATGAACACACTGCGCAATTGATTGAGCATGAATGGCTCAATATCGATGGCAAAGTCATGAGAGGCACGTTGGAATCAGGTGAAAAACAGGCCCTCATTCATGCCGTTTCGCATGATAGCCGAATCGATGTGGTGCAAGCTCGTCAAGTCGGCGATAAAGCCAGCGAGATTACGGTATTGCGAGAATTTATAAAAGAAACCGGATTAGACGCGCATAAACTCAGAATGGATGCAATCCTGAGACTCTCACGCAAATCAACCAGGCCGAAGGTCTTTATCTGATTCAAGTCAAAGAAAATCAACCCAAGTTACTCGAACAATGCCGCATTTTAGCTGACCAATCATCATGTGCCGAAACCATTGATTATGACCTTAGTCATGGCCGTATCAGCACACGACAGGCCAATTTGTATGATTTGTCACTATCGGATATTGATGACCGTTGGCAAAACAGTGGTTTACGAACTTTAATAGCGATGAATCGCGAAATGACTCCAGACGGTTATTTACTCCGACTCAGCGAGATTTGATTGGCTTTGTATGGCAAGAATCTCCGCTACCTCAACCACAGATATAACAACTGGCCAGCGCCACCTTTATGGAGGAAGCCCATAATCTTATCTTGGTCGGTGGCACCGATACCGGGAAGACGCCCTTGCCTACCGCCATGGGCGTGGTGGCCGCCATTCACAAAGGTCTCCGCCGTGTTTTGGAAATAACTCATGGAAACAAGTTGCAAGCCGGCAAAATTGTAGATATTGACCGAGGTACGCTTTATCGGAAGTTAGGAGATGAAGTTTAACTTACAATTTGACCATCCAGCTCTAATTACGGGCTGAATAGGTCTTCTTTGCGGTAGACCATCATTAATGATGGGGTGGATTTCAATAATTATAATTCGGCAATAATTTTTAGAGGTTGACAGTCAGCTAAGTAATAAGGAACGGCCACTCGTATTACAGAGGGGTGAACGGCAAGAATGGGTCGCCAGGCGACCGTCTAATCTTCAAATTCATCGCCGGAAAGCTGTCATTGAATTCCGATTCCTGAAAGCGGCTGTTCGTCACTGAGTTAAACCGACCCCCATGTGTAGTTCCAAACTATGTGTAGCTTGATATTCCTAATTGGATGAGAGATAGAGTGCACCTGGGTTATGGCCAATTTGAGCAACCCTGGGCTTCACATAGTTTTGTCGGTGTCCTGAAGTAAAAACTCAGTGGCATCGGGAAAGTCTAGTAAACAATGTACGGCGCTAGCCAGCCGGTTGGCTATTTGGCACCCTACCTTGCGATTTCATAGCTACCAATACGCATCACAAGTGGCGGAATCAACGTTGGGTTGATGTTATCTAACCGATGGCAAGTTGATGCTACTTCTTTAAGCATTGAAATTATGTGTAGTTGAGGTGCTCCGCAAGCGATAGCTTTCATGGGCGGACATCAACGGTAAAACTGCATATACGCATAGCTTGGAACTACACATAGGGCTCGGGTGTTGACAATGATCTCGTTAAAATTTTTCAAAACTGAATGGCCGGTATTCAGAGGCTGGATTTTGCTAACCAAATCATCTTAGCCTTTTGAATTATAGCTTCCGTCTATGCCACATCCCGAGCCGCTTCCTCAATGACGCTTTCAGGAACGCCAAGTTTTTTTAATGCGGCGATCAATTTCGCTTCTTTGCTAAACGTAAATTGTGCTTCATCCCGGCGTAGCCCTTCACTAATATATGATTTTAATAACGCCTGATAGCCTGAAAAGCCTTTATAGGGCGCAATAGTCTTCATAGACTCCACTACATCGACTGGAATACGTAAGGTGATTGAAGTCATAGGACGGTCTTTGGTTAAACGGTTTTTAAGAGTGTCAGAAATCATAATTGTTACGCTCCGCAATAGTGGCTTTTCTAGCCGAAATTAGTCGGATAAATTCGCCTTCAACTTCAATATGCACGACAAAAAGCAATCGGCCAGACTCATCATAGCCAATAACCGCATCTCGTGGTTCTTGGTTTCGCCCTGCATCAACCACTTTGAAAAAGGGATCAAAGAATGCCTCTGTAGCTTGCTCAAAAGTTATTCCATCATGTTTCTTAGGATTAGCCGCTGCTTTACGACCATTCCAGGCAAAGGTGATGCCATTTTTTTCAAAGTGGATATCCATTAAGCAATTTTAAGCAATATATGTACATTGTCAATACATTATTGGACGATTAATTTCACAACGAAGAAATTTTTTAAAAGTACAAGTAAAACTAATTTTCAATTGGTTTTTGGAAGGCTTGATGCAAAACAGCTTTGAATATTTGGCAGTAATCAGCACCGATTTTTTCAATCAAGAAAAACCAGTCCGCATTAAAAACAATAAAATTTCACCCATAACTTGTTTTTGAAGGTCCGGTTACGAGAAAATTTGGGTATCGTCTTGATCGTCCGTTCAGGGTCGGCTGCCGACGATCAAATCTTACCCAACCAAGCCAAGAGCTATCCGACAGTCAAATTCCAACCACTTGATCAAGTTCAATGATCAAGTTTGTCAGCCTTCATTCCAACCTCATTTTGCAAATAGCCTTATAGAGAAAGACGCGGTTTTTCGGCTTCTTTCGTTTTCAATACCTTGTCGTCAAAATTGGCGATCAGCCCCACACCGGAGCAGCCGATAACCCGTGCACGCACGAGCTATCGGCCGCTCCGGTGTGGAGCCGGGGTGTGACCTATTGTTCTTTAGCGTCGAGAGCAGGCGTAACCCGGCTCCCGGTGAAATCCTAAAGGGATTCCACCAGCGCCTCTTTTTCTGCGGACACACTTCTCTCGACGGTGAGCATAAGGTGCTTGGGAACAGCCTCCCAGCAGGGCTGCAGGTAAAAGAGCGTCAATGCGCTATTTGTTTCGACGCCGCGCGGGGCGAAAAATTGCTGAAATTACGCCGTGCAGGTGGGTGTCAATCGGGCTGCCATACATTTTCTATGGACAGGCGCTGCCTCGTTCTGAGCGGTTTCAACGTGAAAATCCAGCGAATCCCAACTTTTCCTAAATGGAATTTGGATGCGTGGAGTTGGTAAGCCGCTGTTTCTTTTGGGAAAATTGGCCTGGAATGAACAAAGACTAAAGTGTCTATGTTGAGAAAAAGCGGCGGGGGAAAAAATTTTGGCCGATTTCCAGGCAGGACGCAAAGACGCCGTCTTACGGACTAATCTTGCGTGCAAGGGTTAAAAATTTACCAGATCAACTGGAAGTAGAATTTTTGATTGATGTGTGTCACGACCCAAGACCTGTATTTACAAGCACTTGAATAACAACGTAAATTTCTGATTCAGAAAGCTTCTGCGCTCAGCGGGCGCAACTGGGGCGCGATGATTTTCCGGCTATTTTGCCGGTAAAGAAGGGTCCCGGTGGCTTCCTGCCGCCTTAGCGGTCCGGGGGATCTCGGATCTGTTTAGCGTGCTCCCGTAGCACGACTTATCGGGATAGAGGCATCCTGCTGCACAAAACCCATCAATGAGCTTTTATTGTCAATCGAGATAGGCATATTGTCAACAGGTAACGCATCCAAAAACGAAAGGGGCCGAAAAACCGCGTCTTTCGGTCGAGCAAACGCGTTTGGCTGTGAGTAAACTCTGGGTATGGAGTTGCGGATGACTTGCTCCGCCATTACTGCGTAGGAGGTGCGTATATGGTGAGGTATTGATGAGACGAATGAGGAAATACTGAGGACTTTCTGCGTAGACATGGCGGGCATGGTGCGCTCACTGGATGAACTACTGAGGACGAGCTGAGCAAGTGTGATCAAAGAATAGGTTATGGAAAAAAGTAAAACGATTGAGATTTTGAAAGCATTGGCGAGCGGCGCGGACGGGCGTTCGGAGTCCGCCAGACTGGCAGACATTATCGAGGATGTGGAAAACGCGTTGAAAGGCGGTGTGAAAAGGCGGGCGGTATTAGATGCGCTTCATAACTACTATAACTTCAAAATGACCATGAGCGGATTTGAAAAAGCGCTTAGGAAATTAAGAAATAAAGAAAGTAAGGGAAAAATTATTGATCAAAAAAGTAATTATCCAGTTTCAATGGCATCAACTAATACCACTAATCAACTGGCTCAATACATTCATCATGAGACTAAAAATACAGAACTGGTAACGAGCCATTCATCAAGTAAGTCGATGGATTTAGATTTGGAAGAAGAAGAGGACGAGGGTAATTGGGAGCCTAAATCAGGTGAATTGGAATTCATGAAAAACCTAAGAAAAGATCCGAATATTGCCGAACTGTATGAAATGCGAGAGAAGTACAGAGCCGAGCAGAAAGAGAAGAAAAAGAGAGAGCGGGAACAAGCCTAACTAAAAAATCAATCCACTTATTAATTGTGAATTTAAGGAATGAAACTATGAAAGTCGTTGTAATGAGTTTTTCAGGTAATGTGGGCAAATCAACCATCGCGGCACACCTTTTAAAACCCAGGATGAATTTCGCCAAGATTTTTAGTATTGAAACGCTGAATGACGATTCATCAAGAGAAGGTGTGGATGTGGAAGCTTACAAGGGTCGGCAATTTAATGCATTGATGGAGGAAATTATTTTGGAGCAGGATTGCATCATCGATGTCGGAGCATCGAATGCGGAAGATTTTTGCCAATTAATGCGGCAGCACAAAGGCTCTTCACAAAAGTTCGATTATTTTTTAGTGCCTACGGTTAGCGAGAAAAAGCAAATCTACGACACCATTAAAACCATAGCGCATTTGGCAGAGATGGGGGTTCCGCGTAAACGAATCAAAGTAATTTTTAACAAGGTAGAACCCGATGATGCGATTGAACAGCAATTTGAGTTGATATTTGCCAGTGCAAGTCAAAAAAAGCATTTTACGGTTCATCCGGACTGGGCTTTGGTACACAACGAGGCCTTTGAAAATTGTAAAGAACTCGGTGTGCCGTTAGCGGCGATCCTCGCGGATAAGACCGATTACCAAGCGCAAGGCCTGGCGGCGAAAGAAGCGGGTAAGGAGGCGGAAGCCAGGCGCTTGATAAAGCTGTGTTTGCTGAAGATGACCGCCATGAGCGCGGCAGAAAACATGGACCAGGTTTTTGAGGCGATGTTTCGTCAAAAAAGCGAAGGAAATGCGGCATGAGGGTGGTGATTCTGAGTGGCTCGGGTAATGTTGGCAAGACCGTGGTGGCTGAGCACTTGCTGTCCCTAAGGCTAAACGGTGCGTTGCTCATCAGCTTTGGTGGTGCTCACGTGACGAGGAACTCGGGACAGTGGCGGCATCGCGACGAGGTTTCAGCGGTGTTTGCAGATTTACTGGAACACGAGCGCTGCATCGTGGATGTCGCGGGCGGTGCGACACCGAGCCTATTGGTCGGGATACACCGGTTTGCGTCAATCCACGAGTCTATTGACTGCTTTATGATCCCGGTTACGAGCAGCACCAAAGTCCAGATTGAAACCATTGCCTTGCTGGAGCGACTGGCCAATAGTGGGGTAGAAGCCAACAGCATTCGTATCCTATTTAATCGAGTGGAATCCAATGTCGCGGACGAATTTGGTGTTTTGATCGGGCATATCAATGCACACGGCGGAGCCGTTGCCCATCACCAGTCGGCCCTTTTCGAAAACGAGCTGTTTGACATTTTGGCCGAGGAAAACCTGACGATCCAGCAAGTGTTGGACGATGAAACTGACTATAAAACGCTTTTGCGCGAGCAAAGGGAAGCCGATGCTGCACTAAGAGAGGATTGGTCGAACCGCTATGCAATTAAGTGTTTGACCAAGCATGTGAAGCGCAATTTGGACGATTGCTACGCTGCACTTTTTTGTTAAACGACGATGAGCGAATCCAAACAATCGCGTCTCACACGGGATGCGCTGATCCTTGAGGCGATTAGCGAAATTGGCGAACTGATAGAGCGGGTCAGCGAGTTGGAGGCCAAAACAGTTCCACTGGTTCATGAGTTGGAAGGCAAACTGGTCGCTTCGATTGCTCGGGTAGACAACCATGCCCAGCAAAAACACGCCGAATTTTCCATTGTGGCCGACCGGGAAAAAAAAGTCTTCGAAGCCAATCTGAATGCGGCAGTGACCAAAACCGTCAATCGGATGGTCAACGAGGTAGAACGTGCGGACGGCTTGTCAGTGCGATCGCAAGTTTTAATCGCTTTGACAATCGCCATTACGGCATCGGCAATCAGTGTTTACGGATCGTATTGGCTGTTTGGTAGAGAACAGGCTGAGCAGGCCGCAATCGGAAGGGCCGTGATGGCGGTGTGGAATGAGTTGGACGAAAAAAGCAAGTCGAAGATTGAGCAAGCGTATTAGTGCTGATGGCCTGTTTGAAACCCCATCAGCTTTTTGGGACGTACTCATGCGTGCAGTCGTAACTATCAGCGGAACGCCAGCGAAAGGACACCCAAAAGTCGCGTCTTTTAACCCATGTATTTTAAAATTTCTCAATATTATAGGTGATCATGTGAAACCTATTTTCCAAAGATTATGGCCCATAAAAAAGCAGAAAACGTTTTAGTTGTCCCTCAGCGGGAGGATTTCAATTCGCCACAAGTTAATTTTTTTCAGGATTTTTTGGTCAACTCTGCTCAGCAAAAAATTCCCTTATCCAACACAATATCCCTCTGGGATTTTTTGCCAAAATATTCGATATCACAAGTCGAACAAAACAAAATTCGCACGAAAGAAGGGCGTTTGCCCTTGTTACGCAGGAACGTAGCATTCCAGGGTTTTGAATACACTATCTTCATTTCTCCCGCCTTGCTTGCTGATGAAAACGGGCGTGATTACTATCCCAGTGCTAACGAATCACTCGTCGAAGATGCACTACGTAAAATTGCGACCTTGCAGAATCAATGTTTTTTTAATCCCCTTGAATCTCATTGTGGCGTTATCTTTTCCTTGCATCAGTTACGAGTTGAACTTAAAAAACACGGCCATACGCGTTCTTATCAAGAAGTTATGAAATCGCTGCAAATCTTGGCCGGATCTGGTATTGAAATACGGACCCAACATGGCAAAGGCGTATCGATAGAAAAATTCATGTCATTAACCGGCTTTTCGAGCGAGGCAAGACTAG
Source organism: Methylomicrobium sp. (assembly GCA_018333785.1). Taxonomy (GTDB): domain Bacteria; phylum Pseudomonadota; class Gammaproteobacteria; order Methylococcales; family Methylomonadaceae; genus Methylicorpusculum. The sequence continues at coordinate 10,292 of JAGXSU010000011.1, forward strand.
GCAATCAAAATTCAAATTGGGTGGCCTATTTTCACCCGTTAGTCTATAGAGCAATGAATGCCATTGATTATCGGCAATTCAATTACCAACAGATGATGAGCCTCAAAACTCATCTAGCGCGATGGTTGTATAAACGATTGGCTCATTACTATACCAATGCATCCCTAACAACTCCAATCACGCTATCTCTGACAGGCATTCAAAATGAAAGCGGGATGTTAGTTAGAAGTCGAACGAACCATGCCGTCAGCGAACTCGAAGCCATTTTTCAAAATTTTCAGGAAGTCCATGTGTTTGCTTCGTTCGAGAGAATCAAACGTATTTGTGGCGCCAAAAACAGGATTATCGATATCGTTTATAGAGCTACACCTCACCCTAATTTCATCAAAACGGTTAAAGCCGCCAACAAACGTCAGTCCGACACTAAAGGAAAAGCGTATTTATCACTTCAGTAGGTTTAACCGGCAACAGCAGTAGGTATAACTTGCAACTGGCAGTAGGTTTAATCGGCATCTGAAGAAAACGTGGCAAATCGATTGAGCTATCCACAGCCACAACGGTAGGTTTGACTGGTAACTGAAAAAAATCCTGTCGATTTGATCAACAGGTCGTTAAAAAAGAGGTAGGTTTAACTGGCAGGTCTCAAAAAATAAGGTAGGTTTAGCTGGCATCAGAAGTGCTCTGGTAGGTTTAACCGGCAACTTCCGGTAGGATTGACTGGCAACTAACGACATAACCGATTGTAATATGGCTATTTTTTTTCTCCTTCTTTTATCCTTTCTTAATATTCTTTTTATCCCTTGATTTGCTGTGCCGGGTAGTCGACTTACCCCATTCTATTTTATTGGGTATAGGTACTTGATTTCAAATAACGCATGAAACCAGACTGTTTGTCCGGCTTCATCTAGGGCAACAATCAGGATATCGATCATTTCGTGCAATCGCACGGCGTCAAAACTCCGGAAGCATTTTGAAAAGTGATCATTCGCGGCATCGGGCCGGGTGAACGCGCGATCGCCTGGATCGTACCGAACCGCCAAGAAGCCAAACGCGGCCATCTGGACCGGTATTTAGTGACGGTTGCTGAGATAGAGCGGGTGACCGGGGAGAAAATACCGGTTGCGGACTATGCAAAGCATGAAAAGCCGGCCCGATCTTGGCTGATCCCGAGAGGATGCGATAAAGGATAATTATAAATTACACTTATTATGATAATTACCATAATTACACTTTTAAAAGTGTAATAGTATGCTATACTGTATTTAACTTATTACTTATGAGGATCAAATCATGTCTACGCCACGCTTAACCGAGGAAGAAGTACACGCCGCTTGCGCCGATATCGCCGGCCAGGGCGAGCGCCCGACCGCTTTGACTTTGCTCGCTAAGTTAGGCCGGGGTAGTTTGACCACAATCACCAAGTACCTCAACAGCTGGAATGCATCCGAAGAAGCCCATAGCTTGAAGGCTGATGCCCTGCCTACTGTGGTTAAACTACCGGAAGAACTGTCTAAAGAGGGTGAGGACCTGGTAAAAAAGATGTGGCATGTCGCTAAAGTCTTGACTGATGCAGAACTTGAGATACAACGCGAGGCGCTGAAACAAGCGGAAATTACTAACCAGGCGAAGGTCGAAGAGGCCTTCAAGTTTTCCGAAGCACAAGCTATGAAAATTGAGCGTTTGGAAGACCTCATTTCAGAATTGAAAACCCGCTTGACCGAAGAACAAAGCGATCATGCCGGAACGGTTGTCCTGTTAAACGAGGCTGAAAAAGCCAATGTCGGTCTACACAAAGATAATGACCGGTTGGGTTATGAGCTTGCCGGACTGAAAAACCAGGTTGCAGGCATTGAAGAGACTAACAAAGAAGCCATTCAGGAAAGACAAGCGCTGCAAAAAACTCATGAGATGGTGATTAAACAAAAAGATCAGGAAATACGGGCCTTGGATGTGCAGGTTCACACGGTTCAATCGACTTTGGATGCCGCCGTCTCATTACAGAATGAATTAAAGACAGAGCTTAAAGACAAGGGTGTTGAATTATCCAAATGTCTGTCAGAGCTTGAAAAGATGACGATACGCCATGATGCTTTGATTATTGATTTGTCGACCACCAAGACTGAAATGAAAATCGCCGTCAAAGTCGCCTCGGATGCGGAGAGGAAAGTATCGAACCTGGAGGGTCAGCTTGAGGTTTACAAAAAGCTGGATAAAGGCAAAGTGAAGTCCGAGTAAAGCCGTTGAGGATCCCCTGTAATAAATCTCACATTGGTTGGATAAATCTGATCCCACAGCAATCATCATTTATTCTGTTCGAAGTCGTATACCTTTAAGTTATCCAAATTAAGCTTTTTGTTATCTTGTGTAGCTGGCTTTTTTAATTAACTTTACTTCCCAAAGATAACAACAACAGGCTTGTTGTTGTTTAGTATGTTTAATTAACAACATATTTAAATATATTTAGCTTCCTGTAAGCCTTGTGCTTCAAGGTTTACAGTGGATTATGGTGAGGGTTTAGGGGATGAAAGGTGAGGGTTTAGGGGATAAATTAACCTTGAAAGGTGAGCCTTTAGGGGATGAAAGGTGAGGGTTTAGGGGATAAGCAAAAATCCGTTTATAGATATTTATAACTAACTGATATTATTGGTATAAAACATATTTCACCGGATTATCAAGCTTTCAAAGGTGAGGGTTTAGGGGATGAAAGGTGAGGGTTTAGGGGATGAAAGTAAAGGCGATAAAAGGTGAGTTTAAATCTAATTGACAAAACATCACCTTTCAATATAATCGGTCTTCATGACCCCAAAAAAGGCGCTTAAAAATACGCAGCCACCGAGCGAGCGAGTTAAGAAGCATGTGGCCGCTATCCACACGAGTGGGATTCTCTCTTTGCTCGAAAGGAAGATGGTCAACGTGCTGCTTTTGAACGCTTATGACGCGCTATTGACGCGACGGACGCACACGCTCCCGATAAGGCATTTGTGCGCAATGCTCGGCTGGGACGAGAGCAACAACATCGAGCGACTTCAAGACGTGCTGCGCAAACTTGCTTCGACCCCCGTTGAATTTAACATGATGGAAGACGGGAAAGAAGTCTGGCGGGTCATGTCCATGCTGTCTTATGGCGAGATCAAGGACGGAACCTGCACCTATCGTTACGATGAATATCTTGCCGAACGGTTTTACGACCCTGAAATATATGCGACGATCAATATTGGCATTCAGCGGCGCTTCGAGGGAAGCTATGCGCTGACGCTTTATGAAAATTGTCTGCGTTACAAGGTTGTTGGCTCAACCGGATGGTGGGAGCTTAACCGGTTCAAAAAAATTGTCGGCGCCACGGCATCGATGTATGACGAGTTCAAGTACCTCAAGCGCGATGTCATTATTAAGCCGGTTGAAGAGATCAATCGCATTTCCGATATACAGCTGCTTCCAGAGTTTCAAAAACAAGGCCGCAAGGTAACCGCCGTCCGTTTCCTGATTACCGAAAATCCGCAACAAACGCTATTGAAGCCAGTGATTCAGGATGATCATGAGGCCATTCGGGAAACCAAAATATTTAAACGCCTTTTAGAGCATGGTATAGGGGAGCGATTGGCCATACTATGGGTTCTACAGGACGAAGATCGGGCCCAAAAGGTTGTCGAATACGTCGAGGCGAGGGCTCGTAAAAAACAGGTTAAAGGCTCGACCGCTGGCTATATCCGCAAGCTTTACGAGAGCGATGCCGTGGTCGGCAAAACGCCCTTTGAAACGAAGAAAGAGCAGGAAAACCAGGAAAAAATCGAGGAAGAACAACGTAAGGCGTTAGAAAAGCGGCGTACCGAACTCGAAGCGGAGTATCTACGGGGACGCACCAACGAAGCGGTTAACTCCCTGTCGTTTGATGACATACGCACGTGGGCACAACGCTATGCTGAAGAGACAGGGACCGAGAAAGCGAAGTCCTACAATGCCGAAACGGCGGAGTTTCTAGATAGATTGGAGCGACTGCAGTTTTTAGCCTGGTTGCGAAAGCAGCTTACACCGAAAATAAAACCAGCTGAATTCAAGGCTTGGCTGAAGGAGAAGGAGCATGACGCGAAAAAGGCGGGGGGATTCCGTTGAGTTACCACTTCATAACGTTTGCCATTCTGCTGGTTGCCCTGGCGTTTTACATGCTGGGTTACTCGGTTTTAGGCGGAGTAGGGTTAGTTGTTGGCGGTATCTTTGAGCTTTGGTTTTGGGTGCGGCTTATTTGGGATAATTAAAATTTAACCCATACAGGTTCTTGGATTTAAGTTGCTGCAACCGACCCCAAGCCGCCGTTGATCAACTCCAATAACGAACGACCGTTATCGATACCTTCCCGAACATTCGAAGTGCCTTAACTATTACTTAAATCTTGATCATTTACACTGTTGGCCAGATGAACATACTTTAAAGGTCAACATGCGTTTGATATTAGCGGAAGACGATCCGATGATCGGCCAGTCGATCCGGGATGGATTGCAGTTGGATGGCTTCGTGGTGGATTGGGTAAAAGACGGGGAACAAGCCAAACAAGCCCTATCACATGCGGCGAGCGAGTACGCTTTATTGTTGCTCGACTTAGGGCTTCCGCGCCTATCCGGCCAGGAGCTGCTGGTCGAACTTCGTAAATCAGGCAACGCCATCCCGGTGTTAATCCTAACGGCACGCGATGGGCTTAGTGATCGAGTCCTCGGTCTCAATAGCGGTGCGGACGATTACCTGGTTAAACCTTTTGCCTTGGAAGAACTCGTTGCCCGTATTCATGCGCTGGTACGCAGAAGTGCTGGACGCGGCACTTCAGAGATTGAATACGGCGCCTTACGCATTAATCCGCTGCGTCACGAGGCCTGGTTGCGCGAAACCTTAGTAGACTTATCCGCTCGCGAGTTCGCATTGCTGCATGCTTTGATGGAACAGCCGGGCGCTGTCCTGTCCCGTCCGCAATTGGAAGAGCGCCTCTATGGATGGGGCCAGGAAGTGGCGAGTAATGCGGTCGATGTCCACCTGCACAATCTGCGCCGCAAACTCGGTGTTGATATTATTTTTAATGTCCGTGGCGTCGGTTTTAAAGTGGTGAAGCCATGAACACCTCTATTCGCAAACGGCTAACTTATTGGTTAATGCTCGTCCTACTGGTTGCCGGTATCGCGTTTGCCGTGCCGACTTGGCTGAACGTTCACGAAGAAATTGACGAACTATTCGACAAGGTGTTGCGTGAAGCAGCTTATTCCTTGTCCCATTCAAGCAGCTTGCAAGATGTTAAGCCCAACACAAATAGCTCTGGTTTAAACAGCGATGGGATTGATTTAGTCAGTCAGATCCGTGGCCCGAATGGTCGAATTCTGTTTCGATCCCATTCGTTTTCATCATTACCGCAAGGCGGAAATCTGGGATACGACACGGTTAACTGGCAGAACCAAGATTGGCGAGTATTTAATTTAAAAACCGATAGTGGATTTGTCCAGGTCGCTCAAACGACGCAAGAACGCCGTGAAACCGCCAACGAAGTTGCCTTGCATGTATTGACGCCGTTACTGATTTTACTGCCGGGATTAGCTTTATGGGTTGGCTGGGCGATTGGTCGCGGTTTAGCGCCATTGGCTCATGTGGCTGAAGCTGTGGCGTGTCGCAATCCTCATTCATTAGATCCGATCCCGAATAAGGGCTTACCGGAAGAAGTTGGCATCCTAGTTAGCGCAATAAACACGCTGCTGAGTCAATTGGATCAGGCACTGGCGGCGCAGCGCCAGTTTACTGCTGATGCGGCGCACGAACTGCGTAGTCCACTCACTGCACTGTCCTTGCAAGCACAACTGGCCGAGCGTGCCACTGAACCCGTTCAGCGTGATCTAACTATGCAAACTTTACGACAAGGTATAGCCCGTGCCAGTCATCTGGTTCAGCAATTGCTGATCTTGGCTCGGCTCGATCCGGAGGCTGGCGATTATCCGCTCACGCCGCTATTTTTGGATGATTTGGCGCGGAACGTGGTAGCCGATTTTGCCCCACAAGCCGCCCATAGCCACATCGATCTCGGCCTGTCGCACGCGGATCATGTCAGGGTTGCCGGCACCGAAGAGGCGCTGCGCATTCTCCTCGGCAATCTGCTCGATAACGCCATCCGCTATTCACCAGCAGATGCACGGATTGACGTCAGTGTCACCGGCGAAGCCACTGCGATTCGTCTGGAAGTCAACGACACCGGGCCAGGCATTGCCTTGGATGAGCGGGCTCGCGTGTTCGACCGATTCTACCGCGTATTGAATAGCGCCGAATCAGGCAGTGGTCTTGGCTTATCCATTGTGCGGCGAATAGCCGAGCAGCATCAGGCTGATATTAGGCTGGCCGATGGGGATGGCGGCATTGGCCTCAAGGTGATTGTGACGTTCCCGGAGGCGAGCGCATGACGCCTTTTGCTTCCAGTCGTTTTCCAATAACGCTTCTCGCTTTGTCGTTGACTGCCTGTACCCCGCAAGGCAAGGGTTTGAGTGACGTCGCTAACGATCTGGAACAACGTACAGGTCAGCATTTTGCCGAAACCGGTGCCGACGAAACCGCATGGCCCGCCAATATCTCATTAAATGACGGCTTATCCGATGACGAGTTGGTCAGTTTGGCGCTATGGAACAATCCGGCCTTTCGCGCGACCTTGGTGGATTTAGGCCTGTCTCGCGCCGATCTCGTGCAAGCTGGGATGCTGCCCAATCCCACCCTCTCGATGCTGATGCCGTTTGGTGCCAAACCTTTAGAAATGACATTGATTTATCCGCTGGAAATTTTCTGGCTACGCCCGCAACGGATCGAAACGGCAAAGCTGGATGTTGAACAGACCGCACATCGTTTGGTTCAGACAGGCTTGGACTTGATCCGCGACGTGCGGGTCGCCCATGCTGAATTTACCTTGGCCAAGGAGCGCCTGAAATTGGCTCACTCCTCCGTTACACTGAATCAGAACATAGCCGAGCTGACTCATGCGCGATTGCGAGCCGGCGACGCCAGTGAACTGGAAGTCACCAATGCCCAAGTCGATTCCCTTCAAGCACAGGAACAACAAGGTCGATTCCGGCACGATTGCGAGATAGCAAAAGAGCGGTTACGTAATTTGGCTGGGTTGAGTCTGGAACAGTGGCCTGAAAACATTAGTGCGGAAAAGTTACCCGATAGTAATAAGTTCGATGCTGAAAAACTGCTGACCGAAGCTTTAAATGCTCGTCCCGACCTGCGTGCCGCAGAAATCAACGTCGAATCAGCAGCCGAACGTATCGGCTTGGCGAAGGCTGAGGTATTTAAACTCACCGCCAGCCTCAACGCCAAGCAAGTGAACGGGCCCTTATTGGCAGGACCAGGCTTAGACGTGACATTGCCTATCGTTAATCAAAATCAAGGTGGTATCGCGCAAGCGCAGGCACGCTTCGATAAGGCCGCCAGGCAATATGTCGCCACCCGACAACGGATTGCCTTGGATGTCCGAGAAGCCCATGCCCGATTGCAACAGGCCAGTGAAAGCCTGAAACAGTGGCAACAGACTATCCTGCCGCCGCTGCGAATTGCCATACAGGATGCTGAAAACGCCTATGCGGCCGGTAATGTCACCTACCTCTTCGTACTCGAAACCCAACGCCGTTGGCTGGACGCGCAATTGAAAACCGCGCAAGCCGCCGCCGATTTACGCCGCGCCCGCGCAGAACTGGAACGCAGCGTCGGCCAGCGTCTGAAGCCCGCTTAACTTAGACATTACTGGACTCCAAGGTCGGATATTTATGAACCCCGCACATCCAAACCACAAGTCATCGACTTGTCGGCTCCTGCTGTCAGTTTTATTACTAATGACCGGCAACCTACCGGCCGCCGAATCAACATCGCCGCCGCCTGCCAAAATCGAACATCCCGTTAAGGAAAGTGATCTGACCAAAGTTGTCTTGACAGCGGAAGCCGTCAACCGGCTAGGCATCGTTACCACGACGGTTGAAAAACGGGGGCTGATGCGCACGCGCTTGTTCGGCGGCGAAATCACACTGCCGGCGCTGAATGCTTCAGCAAACAGTAACAGCCAATCGGTTTATACCATCCTGCCATCGCTGGCACCGGCAGAGCTCGTGCGTTTGGCGCAATCGCAAATTGATGCCGACGGTCAGGTGGAGCAGGCCAAGGTGCAAGTGCAAGCCGCGCAGATAGCCTTGAATCGCACCGAACAGATGCGCCGCGACAAGGTGGGCACCGAACGCTCGGTCGATGATGCGCGAATACAGCTAGGCTTGGCCGAGGCCAATCTAAAAACCGCGTACGAACGCCGCGATTTGCTTGGTCCAGCGCTGTTAGACGTCAACAACCGGAGCACGTTTTGGGTGCGGGTGCCGGTCTATGTCGATGATGTATCGGGATTGAACACCACAGCCCAAGCCCGTGTTGGCGGGCTGAAAGATTCGCCTGAAAATGTCTCTCGTCCTGCCGTGCCGGTCGCTGCGCCGCCTTCCGCCAATCCGGCTGCCGCCACGGTCGATCTGTTCTATGCGGTGAAAAATTCGGATACCTCATTACGCCCCGGTCAGCGGGTCGGTGTTTCAATCCCGCTGCGTAGCGATGACGAAAATCTCGTCGTACCCTGGTCGGCGATTGTGCATGACGTAAGTGGTGGCAGCTGGATATATCAAGTGTTGGAAACCAATAGGTATATGCGCCGACGGGTACAGGTACTGCGGGTGGTTGACGATCAAGCCGCCATAACGGGCGACATCATGGCGGGTATCGAAGTGGTTACTTCCGGTGTGGCCGAATTGTACGGCACCGAATTTGGAGTCGGCAAATGATGCGCTGGTTGATTACTGTTGCCTTACGCCAACGTCTATTAGTGTTGGCCTTGGCTGTGGTACTGGTGATATTGGGTGTGCAAGCCGCCCGGCAAATGCCGTTGGACGTGTTCCCGGAATTCGCGCCGCCGCTGGTGGAAATCCAGACTGAAGCACCCGGATTGTCCACAGAGGAAGTGGAGAGCCTGATCACCGTACCCTTGGAAAACGCGGTCAACGGCACGGCCTGGCTCAAAACCCTTCGTTCCAAGTCGGTGTTGGGTCTGTCGTCAGTGGTCTGTATCTTTCAGGAGGGCACGGATTTGATGCGGGCCAGACAGTTGGTGCAGGAGCGCGTCGCCACCGTCACACCACGACTACCGGCTGTGGCTCGCGCTCCGGTGATGTTATCGCCGTTATCGTCCACCAGTCGGGCGCTGAAGATTGGCGTTACATCGAAAAAACTGTCGCAAATGGAATTGTCCGAATTGGCTTTGTGGACCATTCGCCCACGCTTGATGGCGGTGCCTGGTGTGGCCAACGTAGCCATTTGGGGGCAACGTGATCGGCAGTTACAGGTACTGGTCGATCCTGATCGCCTGGCCGCCAACGGCGTGACGCTGGATGCGGTGGTGCGTGCGGCGGGCGATGCGGCCACCGTATCGGCTGGCGGCTTTGTTGATCTACCCAATCAACGCCTGCCGGTGACCCATGTGTCTTCGCTGCAAACACCGGACGATATGGCGCGCACCGTGGTGCAGTTCACTGGCGGTGCGCCTTTGCGCCTGGGCGATGTGGCTGAAATCGTTGAAGGTCATCCGCCGCCGATTGGCGATGCGGTGATCAACGATGGGCCGGGCTTACTGCTGATTGTCGAAAAACAACCCTGGGGCAATACCTTGGATGTGACTCGCAAGGTCGAAGCGACATTGGCGGCTTTGCAACCCGGTCTGCAGGAGGTCGACATCGATCCGACTATCTTTCGTCCGGCAACCTTCATCGAACGTTCGATAAATAATTTAAGTGATGCACTGATATTGGGTTGCGTGCTAGTCGCTGTAATTCTGATCGCCTTTTTGTTCGAGTGGCGAACTGCCGTGATCAGCCTGTCGGCGATTCCGCTGTCGCTGCTGACGGCTGCGGTGGTGCTTTATTTGCGCGGCGGCACGCTCAACACCATGGTACTGGCCGGCTTGGTGATTGCGGTTGGTGAAGTGGTCGATGATGCGATTATCGACGTCGAAAACATTATGCGGCGGCTGCGGTTGAACCGAGAGGCAGTCCATCCGCTGTCGACATTCCGCGTAGTCTTGAAGGCCTCGCTGGAAGTCCGCAGCGCGGTGGTGTATGCCAGTTTGATCGTAGCGCTGGTGTTCGTACCGGTGTTTTTCCTGGACGGCTTGGCCGGTACCTTTTTTAGGCCGCTGGCGTTTTCCTATTTGTTGGCGATTTTGGCTTCGCTGCTGGTGGCGCTGACCGTAACGCCGGCTTTGTGCCTGATGCTGCTGCCGAATGCTAAGCCGCGAGAAGACGACGCACCGCTGACGCGGGTTTTAAAGCGGCATTATCGCCAGCTCTTGCCGGCTATCGTCAGACGTCCGCAATGGGCAACAGGTTTCCTGCTGGTGGCTTTTCTATCAACGGCCATCGCGTTACCGCGACTCGGTGAGTCGTTTCTGCCCAACTTCAAGGAAACCGATTTTTTGATGCACTGGGTCGAAAAGCCCGGTACCTCGCTGGAAGCCATGCGCCGCATTACCGTGCAAGTTAGTAAGGAACTGCGGGCGATTCCCGGTGTGCGTAATTTCGGTTCGCACATTGGCCGAGCTGAAGTGGCCGACGAAGTGGTAGGGCCGAACTTTACCGAGTTATGGATTAGTTTAGATACGGCGGTCGACTACGACAGCACCGTGGCGAAAATCCAGGCAGTTGTCGAAGGTTATCCGGGCCTGTACCGCGATGTGTTGACTTATCTGCGTGAACGGATCAAGGAAGTGCTGACCGGTGCCAGTGCGACAGTGGTGGTGCGCTTGTTCGGACCTGACTTGGATGTGCTACGAGATAAGGCTGCCGAAGTCAGTAAAACCATCACTGATGTGCCCGGCATCGCCAACCTAAAGGTGGAGCCGCAAATATTGGTACCGCAGATACAGATACGGCTTAAGCCTGACGTGGCGGCCAACTTTGGTTTGACAGCCGGTCAGGTGCGCAGGGCTGCCGGTACGCTAATCAAAGGCAGTAAGGTCGGCGAAATTTACCGTGACCAAAAAGTCATCGACGTGACGGTTTGGGGTGCTGAGCGGGTCCGTCATGATCTCGCTGCACTCAGGCAATTAACTATAGATACGCCATCCGGGGCACGCGTGCCGTTGGGCGATGTGGCGGACATCTACATTGCACCTACGTCGAATGAAATCAAACGAGAAAACGCCTCGCGCCGAATCGACGTTACCTGCAATGTCAGTGGCAACGATTTAGGCGGCGTGGCGAGGGAAATTGAAAACCGCGTGAAAAACCTGACGTTTGCGCAAGGCTATCACCCGGAGTTTCTGGGCGAATACGCAGCACGACAAGCGTCTAGCGAACGGCTGGCGTGGTTGAGTTTGGCTTCATTGCTGGGCATCCTGGTGTTACTGCATGTTGATTTTCGCTCGTTGCGCTTGGTGCTTTTAGTGGCGTTAACCTTGCCGTTTGCGTTGATCGGCGGCGTTGTCGGAGCGTTTTTAAGTGGCGGGGTACTGTCGCTTGGCTCGCTGGTCGGTTTCATCACCGTATTGGGTATTGCTGCCCGAAACGGCATCATGCTGTTAAGCCACTATCGACATCTGGAACAGCAAGAAGGCCAGGTATTTGGGGCGGGATTGGCGATGCGTGGTGCCGAAGAACGTCTGGCACCGATACTAATGACCGCTGCCTGTGCCGGTCTGGCCCTGTTACCGCTAATCCTGAAAGGCAACGTGCCCGGCCACGAAATCGAATACCCCATGGCGGTAGTGATACTCGGTGGCTTGATTACCTCGACGTTGCTGAATCTGTTTTTAATGCCTTCCCTGTATTGCAGGTATGGCAACGCTACAGCATAAAAATTAAAGGAAGTTACAGGATATTCAGTGTCAGAAAACGGGTGACGTGCGGACCTCCAAAGAAGGGAGTTTAAAGAGTTGTGAGTGACTGGTTTTGGCCGTTACCTGTAGCGGCTTGCAATCAAAAACCCTCAAACCAGCAATCAGCGCAATTTTCGACCGGAATTAAATGCAACTGAAGGCCATTCAAACCGAGATTATTTGCAACTGAACCTGCAATCATTCATACCGACCTGCAATCATCCGCCGCAAACCAGGATTATTTGCAACTGAAATATGTCGATGGCCATCGGCGGCAGCCGTCCATTGGTCTGTTATAAATAAAAAAATCAGTTCTCCGAATGACTGGTTTATAGCGATCATTTGACATCTGTTTTGCGCTCATTTTCTAAACGCTTGAAATTCGCTAAACAGCATTGGCCTGACGGGTTTCTAATTTCACACGCACATTCCCCGGCTTGAGTTCGTTGCATGACGAAAGCTTTGATCGGCTCTGCCCGTTGATCTTTTAACGCCGTTAAATACTGCTCGGCGTCAATATCAAAACAGTAACAAAGCCCGTCGTTTTGAATGGCTCGATAACTTCGGAAATGCTGTTTTGGAATAATGATGTTGCCCGCACTGGAAAAGTACCCAACTGAGCATGTTTTGGCAGGGCAAAAAAAATAGCTGTCAGTGATAATTGCCTCATTCTCGGGAAACCTGACCTGATGATAAAGCGTAGGCATACCGACACTTTTACAAGTGGAGCCGCATTCAGGACAAATCTGTTTGGTTTTAGTAGGTGTATTTGGGCTGCAACAATCAGACATAGACCATATCCTCGACTTTATCGAGAAACAGGTGTGGCTATGGAACCCGGATAGCCAGCATCCGTCGTGGCTTTGATCAGGGCTGCACTATCGGTTTTTGTGCCATCGAAAGAGATCACCGCCGTTTTGGAATCGTAATCGACAGCTACTGCTTGTACGCCTTCGACTTTCTGTAAGGCTTTTTTGATGGTGACTGTACACATTGCGCAAGTCATGTTTTCTATATTCAGCGTCACCGTTTGCTGTTGGTTTGGCTGTGCAACAGTGGTTTCAGCATAGGCTGTCGGCATCCACAGTGTGCTTGATGACAAGCTCAAAATTAACAAACTGGTTTTAATTGTCATATCGATTCTCTCAAGCTATAAAAAAGGGTGCTACCCACGGAAAGGCAAGTAGCAGCAAAATGAACGCAGAGCCAAGCCAAAACACTAGGCGTTGTTTGCGTTGGATGTTGGCTATGGCGCAGCTCGCACCTTCTTCACAACAGGAAGGTGTCCGATAAAGTTTGCGATACCCTAATGCCATAAAGACTAGGGTCAGGGTGATAAAAAAAGGACGGGCCGGTTCCATTGCCGTAAGCGTACTCATCCATGCCCCACCAATGCCTAAAGATAAAAATAGAAAAGGCCCGACACAGCAGGCCGAAGCCCCTATAGCGGCTAAAATGGCGCCGATACCTAACCATGACGGGGTGTTAATAGGTGTTTCAGGGTCTGTATTCATGTGAATCTCCTAAACCAAACAATTACCAATGTTGGTCAGAAGTCTAAACCCTGTTCTTTAGAACAGGGTCAAGTGGGCGGCAATGTCATTATGAATCAGGGCTTGGTTGAAGCATCATCGCTAAACGCATCGAGAATGGCGCAACGCTCGAATGATGCTGTCTCCTGACAGTCATTGACCAGGGTTACCAATACCTGACGGAGAGCCGTTAAATCCTTAATCTGTTGATTGATCTGCTGGCATTTCTGCTCGGCGAGTTGTCGTATATCCGTGCAATGAGCTCCATCGAGAGATAATAAAGTGGCAATTTCCTTCAAGGTAAATCCAGCCTGTTGAGCGCGCTTGATAAAGCGGATTCGAGTAATCGCATCATCTGAATAACATCGGTAGCCACCCTGGGGTTTCTCTGGTTCCGTCAGTAAACCAATGCGTTGATAGTGGCGGATAGTCTCAATGGTGACTTCGGTTTGCTTGGCAAGTTTGCCGATGGTTAAAGGCGACATTTCTTTGAATTAAATGTTGAAGGGGTTTTATTGTCCCTCAGTTTTCCAATCATCAGCTATTTATAAACAACCATAAATATTATCTTGAATGGTGGCTTGGGCTCAGATGCCTGCCAATTAAGTAATTGAGGCAAATGGACAAGTATGGGTTGTGTCTTTGTCGGCCAAGTTGCTGCTGACACCGACTTCGAAAATTGTCCAGTCCAGAATACGTCCGTTTTCTGGACTTTTTAATCTTCCATATCATGACACCGTTCCATATGGCTTCCAGAGTCCATAAAACTATTCCACAAAACAAATTCCAGATATACTCCGTTCTTGAGACTTATTGGACTAGAGGATAGAGAAATAATGTTGATCGGTTATGCCAGGGTGTCCACTGATGATCAGAATCTGGACTTGCAACGGGACGCGCTTGAAAAAGCGGGTTGCGAAAAGATTTACACGGATCAGCAGAGCGGTGCTAGTACCGACCGTCTTGGTCTGGCCGGTGTTCTGGAAATAGCCCGCTCAGATGACACGCTGGTGGTTTGGCGTCTGGATCGACTGGGGCGCTCTTTGAAACATCTGATCCACCTGGTTGAAAAACTGGAACAGCAAGGCATCGGACTCCGAAGCCTGCAAGAGAATATTGATACCACCACCAGTGGTGGCCGATTGGTGTTTCATCTGTTCGGCGCTTTGGCTGAGTTCGAACGCAACCTGATTCGCGAACGCACCCAGGCGGGATTGTCGGCAGCGCGTGCACGAGGACGGCTAGGCGGTCGGCCAAAGCTACTTGATCCGAAAAAACGCGAGCTAGCGTTACGCCTTTATAAAGAACGCCAACACAGCATCGTGGAAATCTGCCAAATCATGGGGATTTCCAAAAGCACTCTGTATAACTATCTCGCGGAGCAGGGTGTCAATGCCCGCGACGCGGCATAGCCCCATTCCAACTGACTCGCTGTTGGCATTGCGCCAACGGCTGGATCGATTGCCCCCAAAAAGTCCGGAACGAGCTGCCCAGGTCAAATCCATCGCCGAACTCTACGCCGTTTCCACCGACACGGTTTATCGCGGACTCCGGGATTTACACAAACCCAAGGCCGCCCAGCGCGGCGACCGTGGCAAACCGCGTGTGCTACCGAAACCAGAACTGGAGCACTACTGCGAACTGATCGCGGCATTGAAACTGCGGACGACTAACAAGAAGGGCCGCCATGTTTCCACTTGCCGGGCCATCGAACTGATGGAAAAATATGGCTTAGAAACCCCACAAGGATTGATCCGTGTTCCCAAAGGTTTATTAACTGCCAGTACAGTAAATTATTACCTGAGCTACTGGAAACTCGATCAACCGCGATTGACCCGACAACCCCCCGCAGTGCGGTTCCAGGCCGAATTAAGCAACGCTTGCTGGCAATTCGATATGTCGCCTTCCGAGCTTAAACATGTTAAAGCACCCTTGTGGATTGAACCCAGCCGAGGTGCGCCCACCCTGATGCTATACAGCATTGTCGATGACCGCAGTGGAGTAGGGTATGAGGAATATCGTTGTGTCTACGGTGAAGATGCCGAATCGGCGTTGCGGTTTCTGTTCAATGCCATGGCGCCCAAACCCTACATGCCGGATTTTCCGTTTCAAGGCATTCCGGAAATGATCTACATGGATTGTGGCCCGGTGTCCAAGAGCCGGGTTTTCCAGAATGTGATGGATGCATTGGGTATCAATTGGCAAACCCACATGCCAGCGGGAAAAGATGGCCGCCGCGTCACTGCTCGTGCTACCGGCAAAGTTGAACGGCCGTTTCGTACCGTGAAAGAGGTACATGAAACCCTGTATCATTTCCATCAGCCGCAGAATGAGGCCGAAGCCAACTTGTGGTTGCAAAATTATTTGTTGGACTACAACCGGAAGCCACATCGGAGCGAACCACACACACGGCTGGAGGACTGGCTCGCCAACTTGCCGGCAATTGGTTTTCGCGAAATGTGTTCCTGGGAACAGTTTTGCCGGTTTGCTCGGGAGCCAGAGCGGCACAAGGTCGGGGCCGATGCGCGGGTTTCGGTGGATGGTACCGCCTATGAGGTAGCGCCGGAACTGGCCGGTGAAACCGTGTTGCTACTATGGGGGTTATTCGACACCGAACTCTATGTCGAATACGATGGCGAACGTTCCGGGCCATACGCTCCTATTTCAGGCCCCATTCCCCTTAATCGGTACCGGGCCTTCAAGAAAACGGCAATAGACGAAAAGGCTGATCGCATCCGGCAACTTGCCGATCAACTCGGGCTTCCCATCGCCGCATTAACCGGTGAAACGGATTTCCAACTGACGGAACCGGCGATATTAAAGGAAGATCTGCCGCGGCAGCCCTTCATCACCGACCTTCAGGAATACCATTATCCTAGCAAGATCGCGGCTAAGCTGGCTATCGCCGATGAAATTGCCAAGCCATTAGCTAAGCTTACACCCAATGATCGCGCATTCATCGACAACGTGCTAGCCGAAACCCTCGCGCGAAGTATCGTACTTACACGCATCCGGGAATACTTTAGACACCAAGAAACCCAAGGGGGTCAACATGCGGGTTGAAGTGATGGACTATTATGGGCTAACCAAACCACTGAATCGCGCCGGTTATTACGAAACCGAACATCACAGTCAATTGTTCAAGAATATTCGCGGTGCTATCCATGAAGGCCGGATTATCGTTCTCTACGGCGTCATTGGCAGCGGCAAAACCGTCACTTTACGGCGATTGCAGCAACAACTGAAAGATGAAAATAAAGTCACCGTCTCCCGCTCACAGGCGGTAGAAAAGCACAACGTTAAACTGAACACACTGATGGCGGCACTGTTCTACGATCTGTCAGCCGGAAAGAAGGTCAGGATACCTTCCCGATCCGAGGACCGTGAACGGGAATTACAGGAGTTGGTCAAAAAGGGCAAACGCCCGGTGGCTTTATTTATCGACGATGCCCATGCCTTGAAAGATGACGCTTTAACCGGCATCAAACGGCTTATGGAAGTGATTGAAAGCGATGGCGGATGTTTGTCAGTAGTCCTTGCGGGTTGGCCCAAGCTGCGTAATGATTTGCGCCGCCCCAAATTGGAAGAAATCGGCTTACGTACCGATATGTTTTCAATGGATGGTATCACGGGCAGCCAACGTGAATACATTCGATGGTTGCTCACTACCTGCACCGGACGCCAGGAAGGGATAGAGGCATTGATGACCGCCGATGCCATCGATCTCTTGGCAAGCCGGTTACGGACAGCCTTACAGATCGAATGGCATCTCACTCAGGCTTTTGAAGCCGGTTATCAATCAGGCGAATTACCGGTAGATGCTGAATTGGTCGAAACGGTACTCTCCAAGCATTTGGATGATATGGAGGCCACCATCACGCGGCAAGGCTATGGTCTGCGGGAATTGGTGCAGAACTTTGATGCAAAACCGGCAGAAATCAAAGCGCTATTTGCCAACCAGCTCGATCCAGTCCGTGCCAGCGAGCTACGAGATCGTATGCGCCTGGCTGGATTACCAATTTGAACTATCTGCGGTCAGTTGCAAATAATCCTGGTTTCCGGCGGATAATTGCAGGTCGGTATGAATGATTGCAGGTTCAGTTGCAAATAATCTCGGTTTGAATGGCCTTCAGTTGCATTTAATTCCGGTCGAAAATTGCGCTGATTGCTGGTTTGAGGGTTTTTGATTGCAAGCCGCTACAACTAGCTGCAAACAGTAATGATGATAACTTAAATGAGCACGGACCATCTCTTTTCCAAATTATATTAGTAGTTATTGCTGACATATCGATAACTTTATGTATGTCTGTATTAGTTATATCGGCTTTTTACGCATCTACAACGGCAATCACTACTAATTTTATGAATAGTATGAACTTTGATATGTATCTATACAGGGGCAGTTACGATACTGGGAGCCTCCCTGTATTTGAAATGTCGCTCAAGCGGGAACCATTAATTCCAAAGTATACTTTGAATAGACGGATACACCGTGGTATTGATGGAGAAATAGATGGTGTCGACATAAACGTTGGTTACAAATCGAGCACAGAGGATATATATAAACAATTCAATTGGAATCTCATTGGCTTGCTTAATCTTATGGATATAGGAGATGAGGCACAGCAGATAAAAGAGTATCTCACTGGCGCAAGTAGCATATTCTGTGATATTGGTAAAGTATCACAAATTAACGCGGATACTTATTCGGTCTCTATTAAGGTTTGCCCTTTCAACACTACTGGATTTTCTAAGTATTTTTCCAGAAAACTATCAGACGTTATTAATGGTGTATCAACTAACATCGCTTCGCATTTTAGGTTATATGATGCGACTAAGCCTTTCAATATCTACCAATATGACAGGGCTGGCAACTTGGACGGTTCTATTCTTGTTGGATGGACCTACAATCAGCATCTATTAAAGAAATCAATCGAGGAGGTTGATGCTTACAAAGCAAGATTAATCGACGCTTACTGGGATGCACAAGGGGGGTACATGCTTCCAACAACATCCTTCATCGCAGCCGGTATGGCAACATCAGTTATATCAATTTTATACTTTTGTCTTATTTGTATCAATGCCACCAAGCAATTGTTACTACGTTTGGTTTCTATCTTCAACAGATCTTTTTGGCCTGTCGAAAACACCCCGTTCACCTTCTTTGCATTCATGGTTTCGTCGGTTCTTGTGGGTGTCTCGTTGTTCTGATCAGATAATGCATTGGCTAATCTTCATAATAAATAATGTTTATTATCTTTATTTGTTTTTATGCTTACACGCTTTTATCTTCCATTGATTTGAAATACTCGATAGTTTGTACATGTAAGATTTCTACTAATCAATATTTTTGAACCTTAACCTCTCCAAACCGCATCCCCACGGCCGCGTCCAGGTGTTTGAAGGTGTGCGTTTGACCAATTTATCAGTGGTTAAGGACAAGCCGGGCGATGCAGCGAAAACGGTATTTGGCCTAGGTAGCGGAAATCCCATTTGTTTCACGTAGAACTACGCATAAATTACATGACTCAACATTAACATTGTTATTCAAATACTTGATATTAATGAGCATTATTATAAAAACAAAAGGCGTTCGGTGGATAACATTTATACCGCCACCTGGTGAAGCCTTGTATCCTGTGGTTTGGATTGGTGTTTCGGCCTGGCAAAAGTCAGACCTCTATATCACTCCCGGTGGCGGGTGGGCAGGGAATCCTGAGCGTTATGACAAATTTGGCAAATGGATGGAACGCAAGGAGCCGGTCCAGATAGCCAGTTTGGGAATAGTTAATAATGTCATCGAATTCAACGATGGCCGCCATCGATTCGCCTGGCTGCGTGACCACGGCGTTACCGTTATGCCGGTTCATGTTGATCCGGATAAGGTTGAATTAGTGAAAAACCGGTTTGGGGTGGCGGGTAAGCTTGATTAGGCTTTGGCCGGTATCAGTGGAGGCAAACCGGACATAGGCGATAAGAAGATATTGGGGGAGTTGAATAAATCGTGAAGCACCAAAAAACAGCAAGATATATTGAGTATAATGGACACACCCTTTGTAATTAAGGGTTAAAGGTCTGGAGGCTGCTATTGCCGTAGCAGCCTCCAGTTTTGAAACGCTTAACCATAAGGATAAATTATGGAAAGACTTCTTATGCAAGTCCTAGAAACAAGCGGCACATTTGGTCTCATTACAATTATGAGCTTGACCGCAGTGATTCTTGCTCTGTTGGTATTGTTGAAACATTAAAAAAGGCAGCCTCATACTTCTGGTATGGGGCTGTCACAATTCATTTACGTGTTTTTAAATGCTTCTAACACACGGAGAATAGTATATAACTAAACAACCAGTTACTACTACTACCGGATAGATTGATTGATTTTTTGTATTATCGTTATCTCCCCAAACCCCACCTCAAACAACACCCCCACCGCCGCGTCCAAACGTTTGAACACTCGAACCTGGCCGCCGCGGTTTTATATGATTAATTAACTAGGGCCACGCCACGCCCAGGAATGGGATTAATCATCATTCGCCGCATCCGGTACAACCACAACAAACGGCCCGATCCGAAGATTCCCATCGCCATAACCCCGCACTGGCACCGATGGCCAACGGCTGAATTCCGGTTCCGCGAGAATTGTTTCGGCTGCGTCCAGGCATTCCGCGAGCAAATCGGCATCAATGCCGTAATGCAGTAAGGCCGCCTGAATACTCGGGTGCTGCCTGTCCAGGTCGTAATCGGCCATGGCCGCCCCAAAGCCTTTGACCCATTCGATCAACTCGGGATCGTCTTCGTTAGGCACAAAGCCCTTGCCTCCGGATTTAAAAAACGCCCAGCCTTGTGCCCAGTGGTTCGGGATGTCGCTCATCGTGTTGCCTCTTTATCGAACAATCGTAACTTCCCCAAACCCCACCTCAAACAACACCCCCACGGCCGCGTCCAGCCGCTTGAATACGCGAATCTGGCCGCGCGCGGTCTCCAGCATCGGATTCAGTTTATGCTTTCCAGACAGCGTAACCGTCCAGCCTTCATCACGGTCATGCTTTTTTATAACCGGCACCGCTAAAGCGTTTGCTTGAAACAGTAACTCGGTTTCCTTGATATTCACGTCAATTCAGTCCGTTAGTCGATTCGGGGATGATCAGTTCAACGCTGGGGAAATAGGTGCTGAACCGTCCCTTGTCACGGGAAACCAAGGCATAGCCGGACACCGCGGCATGGGCGCCGATAAAAAAATCCGGAAGCACGTTGCCTTTCTCGCCTTTGCGTTTTTTGTATTGCAAAAAGGCTTTCCCGGCCAGGAACAGGGCTTCTTTCGGAATCGATTTCATGGCAAAGCCCAGCGACACGAATAAGGCTTCCACTTCTTCAATGCGCTCAAAGCCCACAGAACACTCGGCATAGATAATGGGGTTAATAACCATGGTGTTGCTCTGGTCCAGCCGTTCCAGGGTTGAGGCGCTCCATTCAAACCAGGCGCTTTCAGGGTCGGCCAGATCGGTGACGATGCAGCTGTCGATCAGGATGACGGCCATGATCCGCCACGCGTTAAGGCCATGATCTCATCGGTGCTCATGGTCAGCTTGCCCGTATTATGAGCGGTCCGGAACCGGCTGACTTTCTTTGTAGAGGTTTTTGCTTTGTTGATATACCAACGCCCGTTTTCATCTTGAAGGAACTCGATATCGGTTTCAGCGGGCAGAATGCCCATGCTTTCCCTGACATTCTGGGGGATGGTTACTTGGCCTTTACTGGTTACGCGCATCGTGATCACCTATTGGATAGTATTACTTTAATAGTAATACTTTACGTTAGGTAAAGTAAATAGCAAATATGATGACAAGGGAGTTGATACAAATATTAATTATTGATATAACAAAAATACACTTTTGTTTTGTCAAAAACAAATATATGTATAAAGTCGCAGGATCAAGTCTCTTCTTGTTAATGCCGTTCCGGGTAGTGGCCTGGGAGGACGATGCCGTTTTGTCATTTATCAGCCAGGTCAACCCGATCATTTTGGCGCAGCGCAACGTTACCCAAGCTTATGCCCAACCGGATTCGGTGACCTGGGCCTTGCAAAACACCTCGCTGAGCGGTCGGCTAGGCTTTGGCGGTACCGACTTTCGTGACGATCCTTACACCGTATTCGGCGGCCTGCAGATCAACATCCCACTGTCCTCGATCAAGGAGGAACGCGAGCAGGCCTTGAAGGTGGTGGCCGAAGCCAAGGCGTTAGACGCTATGCATACCAAAGCGCTGCTCGATATCGCTCAATTGCGGCAGATGGAAGCGGAACTCGAAGCCTCTCAGGTGCGCAGAACGTTTCTGAAAGAAAAGGCCGCCTGGCTGAAACAGCGCATCGATGAGGGCTATTCGTCGGAAATGAACGAGCTGTGGGCCATCGGCAGCAAGCTCAACACCGAAGACGCGCTGATTGCCAAGGTGGGCTTGTTGGCCAAGACCCAGCGTTACAAGCTGGCCAAATACGCCGGCACGGAATGGCCAACCCTGTTGGCGTATCTGGAAGGCAAAACCGAGACGTTAGGGGGTTACGATGGATGAGATCGTCGGTTTGCTGGGCCGTGATGACTTGGTCGCCGAGCTGGTGACCGAGATTCGCAAGGGCAAGCACGTTATTTTGACCGGCCCGGTCGGCATCGGCAAATCGGCGGTGCTGAAAGCGGCGCTGGTCAAGGTCGCAGCGCATGCTGCCGGGGGCTTGCTGATCACCTTGCAGATCACCAGGCGAAAGGCCAGTTTGTGGAAATGGCCCGGCAGATGCTGGCTTTGGGCTTGATCAGTGCCAAGGAATTGGAGCTGCCGGCCAAGTTTCACGGCGTGCCGGGACCTCAAATCGATTGGCGGGAAGTCAAAGGGTGACCGTAAGGATTCATGCGAAAATGGGCAATAGCGGCTAACATCATGCGATATTTGCTTCTAGAGGTTGAAAGCCGGAACGCCGAAAATTCCGTCAGGTGTTTTAGAAACAATCAAGAACAACTGCCTTAATGGTTGGGATCAACTGTAGTGTCGCCGGTTGCCAATTGTATCTCGCTATGTTTCCCAAGGATTAATGACGGGTACATCAGCTGCTTCATAAGGTGTCGTGTCGCGTGACGCCACGATGAAACCTCTCGAATCTGCAATTGCTGCGATATAGCCGTCAGGTGTTGGAAATCCTCGTCCGCTAGTCTTGGCCATCACTGCAAGCTTGGCGTAGCGCCGTGCTGCATCGGTATCGAACGGCAACACCCGATCCCTGAACAACCCCATCAGACCATCAAGGGCTTGTTCCAGCCTGTCCTTGCGCTTACCGTCTGGAAGCGCTGCGATGCCAAACAGCAGTTCGGCCAACGTCACACTAGACAAATACAGTGTTTCTGATATTTGTTCGTTTAGCCAAGTGAGTACTGCCGGGTGCGGCTCGGGCTTCATCGCTTCGGAAACGACATTGGTATCGAGGACGATCATTCAAACCTCAGCGGTTCGGCCGGCATCTTGTCTTTTACCCGATCAAAGACCTCGAAATCTTCGTTGGCCAGGCCAATTTTGCGGCCCAATGCCGACAGGGCATCACCTACGCGGACACGCGCCTCTGGCTTGACCGCCATTGCCAGTATTTCCCGGACCTCGGCTTCAGTACTGTGCCCATGTTGGGCGGCCCGCACTCGTAATGCGCGGTGCACATCGTCTGGTAGATTTCGTACTGTCAGCATTGCCATAGAATCGCCTCGTCTAAATACATTCATCGCAGTCATTATATACATTTGAATGCACATCAACAAGAGCTTGGCCACGTCGTAAAACACTTGTTTTCCGGTTGGTTATATAGGGTGCCACTATTGCCGCCCAAATCATCTTTAATAATGTACGAAAAACCCTGTCGCTGTGGTATACCATACGCAAATTACTTGCTAAGGGTTTTTCGTACATGCTTGTTGGTTATATGCGGGTATCGTCCGACTCTGATCGTCAGACTACCGACTTACAGCGCGACGCGCTCATGACGGCGGGCGTCGATAGTCTACATTTATTTGAAGATCATGCTTCCGGCGCCAAAGATGATCGGCCAGGATTGTCAAAAGCACTGGAGTTCGTTCGCCCTGGTGATGTTCTGGTGGTCTGGAAGTTGGATAGGCTTGGCCGCTCACTGTCTCACCTGCTATCCATCGTCAATGCGCTAAAGGAAAATCAGGTTGCCTTTCGCTCACTCACTGAGGGCATGGATACAACGACACCATCCGGCGAATTATTGTTTCATGTATTGGGGTTTGAGGCGCAGTGGAACGAAAAACCGAGTTAGCGTCCATCCTAATGCGCTACATGATTGAATGATCTGCCCTTGCATCACTCAAAGCATTCGTGAGTGCCGGAATGGCTTTATTTTACTTATATCTACCCTGTTTCTGATCTCACTTATACACTTCTCGGCGATTGCCGATCTTCAGTACCAAGACGCACAACACGCCGTCCTGAATTTCACAAATTAATCGATAGTCGCCCACTCGATAACGCCACAAACCGCCAAGTGGACCTGATAAAGCCTTGCCTGTATTGCGTGGATTGTCGGTAGCAGCCAAACGCTCCCTCAAAAATTTCGTGATACGCCTCGCTTCGACCTTATCGAGCTTTGCTAGTTGCTGATTCGCCGTCTCTGTCAGTTCAATCCGCCAAGCCAAGCGCGTTCTCCACTTCATCCAATGAATAAACGCGTTCTTCACCTTTGCGAACCCGTTCTAACACATCGGTGGCCAAGTAATAATCTTCCATATCATCCAGTCCTTTCTCGATGATCTCTCGTAAATAAAATGCCTTGGTACGACCGGTTTGGCCTGCCAGATAATCAAGCCGTTTTTCAATTTCCGCAGAAAGTCTTATTGAGGTGGCCATGTATAGTCCCCTATACGTCAAATATTGAATACATGTGATCAATGTATCACAAATTGCTTTTACCTGGAACAAAGAAAACAAAGAAAACAAAGAAAACAAAGAATAATAAGCCGACAACCCGCTAAAACTAGCCAATTAAAATGGCTAATTTGGTGGTAGCCAATTTACATTGGTCTTTATATTTTTGGCTATGTACTTTACACTAGGTCAATTAAAGTATACGCAACTTGGCCGTAAATCCGCTTACATTGGCCGCTAACTCGGTTATTCGTTCCACTACACCTTAAACCCCATAAACGGCGCACTTTTAGTATCAAACCGGTACCCATTCAGCATCAAATTAATACTATGTTAGCCGCCATCCACGCCGGATATCGACATCCCGATCTTGGCGGGTGCGGCACTTGTTCTTTATCTCGTCGGCGATGGAAAACGATGTTGGCTTTTAATTATTCGGTGCATTATGCTCTCGCTAATGCCCTACGCGGTCTGCATTCCGATGGGGGAAATTTTATCCAATGGGTGAGGCAACATGTCCGTTAACTACAGTGAAGTGGTCAAAATGCTCGATACGGCATAGACGTTTGATCTTTACCGTTTGAATGTCGCAATTCAGCGTATGCTTGATGACCCAAAGCGTATTTTGGGTATCAAACGTGCCTTACGTGTTGGCCAGGAGGTTGAATATTTTGATACGGTTCATAATGCGCCCATCAAAGCGATTTTATTGGAATGCAATAAAACCAAAGTATTAGTGCAAAATCTGAATGACGGTAAAAGATGGAAATTGCCTTATTACTGGTTGAATATTGAACAGGTCGACACGACTATTAATAACAGCAAGGGCGCAGGCTTACAACGGCATGAAGTGGGTACTGGTGAGATATTGGGATTCATGAACACCCGGGAGAACCTGGAAATGTACGGCAAAGTGATTCGCTTGAATCCAAAAACAGTTACCCTACAGTGTAAAACAGGACGATGGAAAGTCCCCTACAGCCTGTTGTTTAAAGTCATTAGCGGTGAATATGAAGCCTATGAACAGTGGGAGCCATTGATTTTAGAATCCATACAATCCGAATAATAGCTTGAATGACGGCGCCCATTCGTAATAACCGAATAAGGGCCGTAGGGCGGTGAGCCATTACCTTTTCGGCGTTGAAAAGGTACCGTTTTAATACTGTAACGGTGCCTTTTTGGTACCAAATAGGTACACGTTAATCCGCTATTTACGGACCAGGCAGCAGAGCCTTAACACCATAGACTATTGAAAATCGAAAAACATGGCATAGATTGCCAATCTATGTCATAAATAAAGATATGAACTTTGCACAATGGAGGCATCACAATGGCAACGATGAATATTTCGGTCCCCGATCCAATGAAAGACTGGGTTCTGTCTCAAGTTCAATCCGGCACATACGCAAATAGCAGTGACTACATTCGGGATTTGATCCGGAAGGATCAGGAAAACAGAACAAAACTGAATGCTCTACAACAGGCTATTACCGAGGG
>JAGXSU010000012.1 GCA_018333785.1 Methylomicrobium sp.
TGAGGGCAAGACCTGTGAAGCGATAATCCGGCTTGCTCTGCAAGGCGCAAGCCGATGATAGAGGAAGACCGTTTAATCAGCTCTCGGGGTCGCGGTGATGAAGAGCGCGTTGATAGGGCTATTCGGCCAAAAAAACTCAGCGAATATATCGGTCAGCCCGAATTACGGTCGCAAATGGATATTTTTATTCAAGCGGCGACTCGTCGTCAGGAAGCACTGGATCATGTGCTGATTTTTGGTCCGCCCGGTTTGGGGAAAACGACCCTGGCGATGATTATCGCAACCGAGATGGGTGTCAATATCCGTTGCACATCGGGCCCTGTGCTTGATAAAGCAGGCGATTTGGCGGCTTTGCTGACTAATCTACAGACGCATGATGTGCTGTTTATCGATGAAATTCACCGCTTGAGTCCGGTTGTCGAAGAAGTGCTGTACCCTGCGATGGAAGATTACCAGATTGACATCATGATCGGTGAAGGACCCGCCGCCAGATCGATCAAACTGGATTTGCCGCCTTTTACCCTGGTGGGCGCAACCACCCGTGCAGGCTTATTGACTTCACCTTTACGCGACCGTTTTGGGATTGTGCAAAGGCTTGAGTTTTATACCGTTGAGGAACTGGCAAGTATTGTGGTGCGTTCCGCCTCATTATTGGGCATTGCCATCGACAATGCCGGCGCTGCTGAAATCGCCCGCCGAGCTCGAGGAACGCCGCGTATCGCCAACCGCTTGCTTCGCCGGGTGCGCGATTATGCTCAAGTTAAAGGTGACGGCATTATTAATCAGTCCGTCGCTGATCTCGCGCTTTTAATGTTGAAAGTGGATGCCAATGGATTTGATGCATTGGACCGGAAATTGCTGTTAATGATGATAGATAATTTCAACGGCGGACCGGTAGGACTGGACACCCTGGCGGCGGCGATCAGTGAGGAGCGGGGAACCATAGAGGATGTTTTGGAACCTTATTTGCTGCAGCAAGGTTTTATTATGCGAACACCGCGCGGTCGGGTGGTCACCCAGAATGCTTACCTGCATTTTGGTTTAAAGCCGCCGAAACACCTGGGTGAAACCGATGATGTGTTTACCTGAGCTCAGGGTGAAGCGATTTGTTCGGTTTTTAGCCGATGTCATTGAAAAATCAAGTATTGTTCCTATACAATGACCCTACAAAAATTTGAGTGGCCAATTCGTATTTATTATGAAGACACGGATGCGGGCGGCGTGGTGTTTTATGCGAATTATCTGAAGTTTTTTGAACGATGCAGAACTGAAATGCTCCGTGCTGCGGGCTTTGAGCAAGATAGCCTCATTAGAAATGAACGTATTATCTTCGTTGTGCGTTCCGTTCAAATCGACTACCTGAAGCCTGCTCGTTTTAACGAATTAATCTCGGTCACCGCCGGGATCATTGAGGAAAAGAAAGCCAGTTTGTTGTTTGAACAGCTTATTTATCGAGGTGAAGATGTGTTGTGCAAGGGATTGGTGCGCATCGCCTGTGTTGATCCGGAAACTATGCGGCCTAAGGCCATACCTAAAATTTTAATAGAGCAATTTAAGAATGAATGCTGATTTATCCCTTTTTCATTTAATAAAAGAAGCCAGCTTTTTGGTTCAGATGGTGATGCTGATCCTGGTGGTTGCATCGCTGATTTCCTGGACTTTTATATTTACCAAGCGCAAGGAATTCAATCGTGCTGCGATTATTGCTGATGAATTTGAAGAAGAATTCTGGTCCGGCGTTGATTTGACCGAGTTATACAAGCGTCTGGCATCCGATGACTTTGAGCCTGAAGGGATAGAAAAATTATTTATGGCGGGTTACAAAGAGTTTTCCAGAATGCGTCAAATGGGCGGCATTAATCCTCAGTTTCAGGTGGAGAATGCGCAACGAGCGATGAAAATTGAATTAAACCGTGAGCTGGAACGACTGGATGAGCATTTGCCATTCTTGGCAACGGTCGGTTCTATCAGTCCATATATCGGTTTGTTCGGTACTGTCTGGGGCATCATGAATTCATTCCGCTCTTTAGGTAATGTGCAGCAGGCTACACTGGCTCAAGTTGCGCCAGGCATTGCCGAAGCGTTGATTGCAACGGCAATCGGTTTGTTTGCCGCGATTCCTGCGGTAGTCGCCTATAACCGTTTTGCGACCAATCTGGACCGTTTGATCGGACGGTATGAATTGTTTATCGACGAGTTTGTCGTTTTGTTACAGAGGCAGGCACATAGTCAATGAGTAGCAGGCAAAACGGAAGAAGAAAGCCAAAGGCCGAAATTAACGTCGTTCCGTACATCGACGTGACCCTGGTTTTATTGATCATTTTTATGGTCACGGCGCCTATGTTGCAAACAGGGGTAGACGTTGATTTGCCGCAAGCCGAATCCGAAGCCACCGAACAAAAAAACGATCCGCCTATTATCGTATCGATTGATAAGGAAGGTCAGTATTTTGTGGATTTGGGCGGCCAAACCAGTATTCCTGTCGAACCGGAAGAGTTGCTGAGTAAAGTGACCGACGTTTTGCAAAGCAAACCGAAAATACAAGTATTTATTCGAGGCGATAAGGATGTCGATTACGGCAAAGTCATCACGGCTATGGCGGCCTTGAAAAATGCAGGTGTTCCCAAAGTCGGTTTAATGACGCAGCCTTATCAGCATCAACAATAGAGTGCATGAATAACAAACGCAAATTCGGTTGGCCGTTTACGCTGGCGTTATCCCTGCATCTGTTGCTGCTCAGTGTATTTTTGTTCAGTTTCGATTTCCAGGTAACGCCTGAATCAAATCCATTGCCAGAAGCTATTGATGCCATCGTTATTGATGATGCCGTTATTCAAGCAGAAGCGGACCGGCTAAAAAAAATCGAGCAAGAAAATCTCAGGCAGGCACAGGCATTAGCCCGGCAAGCGGCTGAACAGGAAAAACAGCGTGCCGAGAAAATGGCTGCTGAGAAAAGAAAATTGGAAGAAGAAGCTGCTCAAAAAGCAGAGGCTGAACAACTAAAGGCTCAGCAAGTGGCTGCTGAACAGCGCAAACAGCAGCAAGCTGCCAAGGAAAAAGCCGAACAAGCGGCTGAACAAAAGCGTAAACAAGAGCAGGATATTAAGCAAAAAGCGACTCAAGTTGCGGCAGAAAAACAAAAACAGGAAAAAGCGGTTCAACAAAAAGCAGAGGCTGAAAAATTAAAAGCCCAGCAACTGGCCGCGGAACAACGCAAACAACAAGAAGTTGCCAAAGAAAAAGCCGAGCAAGCGGCCGAACAAAAACGTCAACAGCAACAAGACGCCAAACAAAAGGCAGCACAGGTCGCCGCCGAAAAGCAAAAGCAGGAAAAAGCAGCTGAACAGAAAGCAGACGCTGAAAAGTTAAAAGCCCAGCAACTGGCCGCGGAACAACGCAAACAACAGGAAGTTGCCAAGGAAAAAGCCGAGCAAGCTGCAGAGCAGAAGCTTAAACAGCAACAAGACGCCAAACAAAAGGCGGCTCAAGTAGCGGCAGAAAAACAAAAACAGGAAAAAGCAGCTGAACAGAAAGCAGACGCTGAAAAGTTAAAAGTCCAGCAACAGGCTGCGGAACAACGCAAACAACAGGAAGTCGCTAAGGAAAAAGCCGAACAAGCGGCTGAACAGAAACGTCAACAGCAACAAGACGCCAAACAAAAGGCGGCTCAAGCAGCGGCAGAAAAACAAAAACAGGAAAAAGCAGCTGCACAGAAAGCAGACGCTGAAAAGATAAAAGCCCAGCAACAGGCGGCGGAACAACGCAAGCAGCAAGAACAGTCCAAACTGAAAGCTGAGCAAGCAGCCGCTGCGGCAGCTGAAGTAAAAAGACAAAAAGCAGAACAGGCCGCAGCGGAAAAACGTAAACAGGAAGACGACTCTAAACGAAAAGCGGCAGAGTCGTCGGCTGCAGCTGAAAAGAAAAAACAGGAAGGATTAGCCCGGCAAAAAGCCGAACAAGCGGCCGCAGAAAAGCGTAAACAGGAAGAAGAGGGCAAACGAAAAGCAGCAGAAGCCGCTGCAGCTGAAAAGAAAAAACAGGAAGCGTTAGCTCAGCAAAAAGCTGAACAAGCGGCCGCAGAAAAACGCAAGCAGGAAGAAGATGCCAAACGTAAAGCAGCAGCAGAAGCGGCTGCAGCTGAAAAGAAAAAACAGGAAGCATTAGCTCAGCAAAAAGCGGAGCAGGCGGCTGCGGAAAAGCGTAAACAGGAAGCAGAGGCCAAACGAAGAGCCGCAGAAGCAGAAAGCGCGCGTTTAGCCGAACTGGCCAAGCAACAAGCCGAAGCCGTGCGTAAAGCCGAAGCTGAAAAAGCAGCCGCTGAAGTTGCCAGAGCCGCCGCTGAAAAAGCTCGTCAAGCGGAATTGGCGAAAGCACGAGAAGACATGCTGGCAAAAGCAGCAAAAGAGATCGAGCAAAAAGTTGAGCGTGTATGGATTCGGCCTGCTTCATCCGACGGTAATTTGAAATGTACCTTGCGAGTCAGTCTGCTTTCTTCGGGTGAGGTGATGAGTGTGTCCATCGTAAAAAGCAGTGGGGATGACATGTTTGACCGTTCTGCTGAAAATGCAGTAAAAAAAGCCTCGCCATTGCCCGTGCCCAACGACAGAGAGTTATTTAACAGTAAATTCAAGAACTTTGTTTTTGAGTTTGAGCCCCATTAATCTGCCCTGATGTGCGGCGAATATTTTACAGAGGTAAAACGTGATTGAATTGATCAGAAAAAATTTATTGGGACTGCTGCTAGTTGTTTATGCTGTCGCAGCTCAAAGCGAAGAGTTAACCATCAGGATTACCCAAGGTTCGGAAAAAGCGGTGCCTATTGCCATCGTTCCGTTCGGCTGGCAAGGCGCTACGCCTTTGCCGGATGACGTCTCCACTATTGTTGATGCCGATTTAAATCGTACCGGTTATTTTCGTACGCTAGACAGAGAGCAAATGCTGACAAAACCGACTCGTCCTGAAGAAGTTGTTTTCAAAAACTGGCAAGTATTAGGCCAGGAATATCTGGTGATAGGGCAGATCACCCCGGACAGCGGTCGCTATAATATCGATTTTCAATTGTTCAATGTTTATAAGAATGAGCCTTTGATGGGCTATAAGATGACCGTGCCTCCTAACGAGCTGCGCCGGTCCGCACATCGAATCAGCGATCTCATTTATGAAAAATTAACCGGCAAGAAATCCGATTTCGGTACCCGTATTGCCTACATTACGTCGGTTACAGAGCCCAATGGGCGAAGAAAGTTTAAGCTGCAAGTCGCTGATGCCGATGGCAGTAATCCCAAAACGGTTGCCGCATCTTATGAACCTTTGATGTCGCCCGCTTGGTCGCCTGACGGTAAAATGCTCGCCTATGTTTCTTTTGAGCGAAAATCTTCAGCGATTTATGTACAGGTTCTGGCCACAGGTAATCGCTCTCGTGTCGCTGAGTTTCCGGGAATCAATGGCGCTCCCAGTTGGTCGCCGGATGGCTCCAAGCTGGCTTTGACCTTATCTAAAGACGGTAGCCCCGATATCTATACATTGAACCTGTCTACGCGGTCGCTGACTAAATTGACCAGCGAATATTCAATTGATACCGAGCCCGTCTGGTCACCCGACGGCGGCAGTATCGTGTTTACCTCCGATCGAGGTGGTAAACCGCAACTCTATATCATGCCCGCTCACGGCGGAAGCGCTAAGCGCTTGACCTTTCAAGGCGACTATAACGCCGGAGCGGCTTTTTCCAGTGACGGCAGAAACATAGCGATGGTTCATGGGAATCGCGGTGATTACCGGGTCGCGGTAATGGATATGGGCAGTAAAGCAATTAATGTTTTGACGGCCGGACGATTGGATGAGTCGCCCAGTTTTTCACCCAGCGGCGGTATGGTGCTCTATGCCTCCCGGCAGGGTGGGCGAGGTGTATTGTCCGCGGTTTCCGTTGACGGCCGTACCCATCAAAAACTGACATTGGAAAGCGGTGCGGTTAGAGAGCCTGCCTGGTCGCCTCAATAGCTTTCGGTAAATTGAATTATATGCCCGGGTTAAAATGAATTTTGCAGTAAAATTAATGACTTACTTTTTTGGAGAACACTTGATATGAAATTTACAAAACTACTTGTTGCTTTAGCGGTGTCCCTGGTGATGTTGTCGGGGTGTAGCTCCGACGCTGAAGAAGGCACTGATTTAGTGGATGCAACTCAAGGCGGCACACCGGATGCTTCAAGTTCCGGTTATGGCGCAGGTACCGGTATAACAGGTTCTGAAACAGGCGGATATGGTAGCGGAAGCGATGGCGCCTACGGAAGTGGCAGCTCAAATAGTCAATACCCTAATTCGTTTATGGGGCCTGAATTTAGCGATCCTTCAAATCCACTATCAAAAAGCACTATTTACTTTATGTATGACAGCAGCGACGTTCAGCAGGATTTTATTCCCGTCATCGCTGCCCATGCAAAATATTTGGTCGCACATCCCAGAGCGCGTCTGGTTTTGGAAGGCCATGCAGATGAGCGTGGTTCTCCGGAATACAACATTGCTTTAGGCGAGCAACGGGGTAAATCGGTTGCCCGTATGCTGAAAGTTCAAGGCGTTTCAGAAAGTCAGCTTCAAGTGGTCAGCTACGGAGAAGAAAAACCTTCTGCGATGGGTAGTGATGAGTCGGCATGGCAACTTAACCGTAGAGTAGAATTGGTTTATCAGGGGCAATAATGAAATTACGTCTGTTCTTCTTTCTGTTGTTTTTTAGCAGTGGGGCTGTATGGGCGCAATCGAGTCCGTTGCCGTCTGTCTATGATAATTCAGCTTATCCAGCGGCTAATGCAAGCACAGCAAAACCTTCTTCTGCCAGTACGCTTTATGAAGTGCTCGGTCGGGTAGAGCAGTTGCAGGCGGAAGTGCAACAATTACGGGGTATTGTTGAAGAACAGGCGTTCACGATTACTGAACTGAAAAAACGGCAAAATACGATTTATAACGATCTTGATCAGCGTATGCAGTCGCTGGAAACGACAGGCACTGCGGCTACGGGCGAAAAGGCGGAGCCTGCTCCTCCTGCTCAGGAAGCTCAGCCTCCCGCGGCCAGTGCAATACCTCCTGCTGCTGTTCCTGTAATCCCCGCGCAGCCTGCAGTTGCTGCGCAAGCACCGGACAAACCGGTCGTATCGGCTACGGAAGCGGCACCTGCTGCTTCAGCAGCGGTGAGCGGAAAATCCAGAAAAGAGCGCTATCAAGAAGCTTATGATACGCTGAAAGATGGGCATTACAGTCAGGCTATTACCGCTCTGAATGCCTTTCTTAAAGACTATCCTGCAGGAGAGTATTCAGATAACGCGCAATATTGGCTGGGTGAGGCTTACAAGGTCAATCAGGAAGTCAGTCTGGCCCGCGAAGCTTTCAGTAATGTCGTTTCAAATTATCCTGCCAGTCCGAAAGTCAGTGATGCTCTGCTTAAATTAGGCTATATCGAGTTTGAGCAAAACAATAAAGCGAAAGCCGGTGAGTATTTTTCACAAATTACCACGCGCTTTCCAGGAACCACAGCTGCCCATTTAGCGGCTAAAAAAATGCAACAAATTGAAAGCGGTGCGCCCTAAGCGTGAGTTCATTAAAAATCACTGAAATCTTTTATTCCCTGCAAGGTGAGTCAAATACGGTAGGTTTGCCTACCGTATTTGTTCGCCTGACCGGCTGTCCTCTGCGTTGTGTTTATTGTGATACGGCTTATGCTTTTACCGGCGGTGAAAGACTGAGTATTGATGACATCATCAGTCAAGTTGAAAGCTATAGCTCTCGTTTTGTCACCGTCACCGGCGGGGAGCCGCTGGCTCAATCGAATTGCAATGAATTGATGACAAAACTGCTCGATAAAGGCTTTGTCGTATCGCTTGAAACAAGCGGCGCGCTTGATGTTTCCGGTGTGGATCCGCGTGTTGTCAAAGTGATGGATCTTAAAACACCCAGTTCCGGCGAAATCTTAAAAAATCGCTATGAAAACATTGATTATTTGAGTTCATCGGATCAGGTTAAGTTTGTTATTGGTGACCATTCCGATTACGAGTGGTCCAAAAACATCATGATGCAATATCGATTAAACGAACGCTGCGACGTGCTTTTTTCACCGGTCATGGGCGAACAAAACCCAACCGAACTCGCCGAAAAAATTCTACAAGATCGATTGCCAGTCCGCTTCCAAATACAGCTTCACAAGCTGTTGTGGAATGATGCGCAAGGAAAATAAACTAAATCATGCAACGTAAAGCAATCATTCTATTATCCGGTGGGCTGGATTCGATCACCGTTTTAGCCATGGCTAAAAAACAGGGTTATCACTGTTATGCCCTGAGTTTCGAATACGGACAAAGACATAATGCCGAACTCAATGCTGCGCGAACCATCGCCATCGAATACGGTGTAGTTGATCATAAAACCATTAATATCGATCTAGGTGCTATTGGTGGATCGGCATTGACCGATGAACATATCGCTGTTCCCACTTCGCTTCAGGAAGGCATTCCGGTAACGTATGTCCCAGCGCGCAATACGCTTTTTTTATCCTTTGCGTTAGGATGGGCTGAGGTGCTCGGTTGCTCGGATATTTTTATCGGTGTAAATGCGGTTGATTATTCAGGGTATCCGGATTGCCGGCCAGAGTTTATAGAAGCCTTTCAAAAACTGGCTACTTTGGCTACTAAATCCGGTGTAGAGGGGCATCCGATTCATATTCATACTCCGCTTATCACGCTTAGCAAAGCCGATATAATCAAAAAAGGAATTGAATTAGGCGTGGATTACCAGCAAACCGTCTCATGCTATTCCGCAACAAAATCAGGTTTAGCGTGCGGAATATGCGATGCCTGCCGGTTGCGCAAAAAAGGATTTGAAGAGGCAGCCGTGCCTGATCCAACTCGATATCAATAGATATAAAAAAGTGTTGCAAGCTGAAAATAAATCATTATAATAGGCAATCTTTGTTGGGTCGTTAGCTCAGCCGGTAGAGCACCGCACTTTTAATGCGATGGTCGTGCGTTCGAATCGCACACGACCCACCAACATTTAATATATAAATCAACCAGTTAGCTTGCTAGGGCGACTGGTTTTTTTATGCGTTTTATGTTGACTGTAGTAAATTTGTCACAACACCAGCATTGCATGCGTAACTTCGAAGGTGCTC
>JAGXSU010000013.1 GCA_018333785.1 Methylomicrobium sp.
TTTCTTGTATTATAAAAATCTTCATCACAAATAATTGATCCAAAAGTGAGCCTAATATAATTAGTATTTACCTCGCAATCGTTTTCATCACTGCAACTATCTTCGGAATGCGAAAAAGTATTTCCAATAAAGTCTTTTGCAATTTGACCCATAGTGGCTTTTGAAAGACTTTTTTTTCGCTCATGCAAGTTTGTCTTAATTCCTTCTTTGTTACTCCAAACAATAACTTCCTGGTGTATGAGCATCCATTTCAGTATCTGTTCAATCTGCTGGAATAACAACACATTCCTACCGAGTTTTCTTTGTACTTCCCTAATCAAATCGTCTAATTCAATATTTGCTTCCATGGATAACCAAAATTCTTTGAATAGTTTTAGAACCGCTGGGTTCTCACCCAAGGTGTTGCCAGTATTTTATCGGCATACGGAAAATCAGGTCTGGTGATGAGACTCAATGTCGGTCGGGATGGATCAGCTTTAAACGCTTCATCGAAAATCAGACAATTTCGGCCGTCCTGAGCACCTGTTAGATAACCAATAAGCGTGTCATGAAGCGTTAAGCGTAGGACACTGATCTTAACCATCTTGGTTAGTCCTCCTCCCCAAATACACCTTGCCATGGATTATCGGCCAGAACGTTTGTTTCACTTTGAATTTGACCCGTTCGATTATCCGGACTGATTTTTCCTTCGAGAAGGGCTTTTACGGCCTGAAGTTTTTCTTGAGGTATCAGCATTAGTTCCATTTTGAGTCCTTTAGCGACAAGCGCCAGGTTATCTAGCCTTGGATTGCCATTGGCTTCAAGACGCTGGTATTGTTGCCTTGGCATGCCCACGCGCATGAACATATCTTCTTGCTTGTAGCCCAGTTCCTTGCGCCGCTGCTTAAGTTGATCGTGAATAGAGCTCATTTTTTGTTAAAAAGAAATAAAAACGTTGCTTTTCATTGTTAATGAAACATATTAGTTTCATTTATTTCTTATAGCAACGTAAATGTTTCTTTTTGATTTTTGGGCAAAGGATAAGAAGAAACAATGTCCTTTCTGATTATAAAGATGCCTCAGTTCTGACTCTTTGTCCGAAGACGACCGCTTCATTTCGGAAGAGCCTGCCCCGGTCAGGGAATGCCGGGGGATTGCCAGAGCCGTTAGACCGCGTAAGCTGCTAGCTATTCATGGCTCTGGATGCCCGTTTCCCGACGGGCATGACGGGCGCTTATGGATTTAGCTGAAACATCTTGCTGATCAGGTAAATAAATAGCCGTGACGCATCAACCGACCATTTGAAAATCCTTGGGTAACAATCGCCACTATTCAGGTTAACTTTTATTCTGCGTCCACTCGGTGTTGACAAACAGCGACTCCACTTTTTGTCTTGCCCAAGGTGTCTTGCGCAAAAACGTGAGACTGGATGCAACGCTGGGATTACTGGTGAAACATTTGATGTTGATTAGATTGCCTAATTCTTCCCAGCCGTAATGCTCGACCAAGCGGGTAACGAGGCTTTCCAGAGTAACGCCGTGCAATGGATCGGTAATCCCGGACTTAGGCATTTGAAGGCGATTTTGCTGGTTTGCTGTCATTCTTTTTGGGCTCGGCTTTTTTAACGCGGATCTTGTTGCCGGCGACATTTTTGCCGTTAAGAACAAGAACGGCCGCTTTGGCTTCACCTGGATTCGGCATTTCAACATAGCCAAACCCTTTGGACAAATGGGTTTCTTTATCTTTAACCAGGGTACAAGATTGGACTTTACCGTGAGCCTGGAACATGACCAGCAGTTCGGCTTCTGTTGTGGAACGTGCAAGATTGCGGATTAATAATTTCATGTATTCATTTCGTTAGGGTGGAGAGCTGCACTATACAGTTTCTGAATCAATCATTCACTTCTAATGACATGACTCGAATCGATTCAAAACAGCTCACTGATTTTATTAAGAACTGCTGCTTAGCCCCCCTGCTATTCGTGGAATGTGATGACCTTGCGTAAGCCTTGATGATCGAGTACTTCTACCGTTTTACCGTTGACGCTGATCAGTTGCTGCCGTATCAACTGCTGAAGGATGCGTGAAAATGTTTCAGGTCTTACGGACAGCCGGGAAGCCAGCACCTGTTTGGGTGTGTCCCATTGGAGGGTGTAGCGATCCGGTTGGTCGGGTGGTGCTGATTGTAACAAAAACTGAATCACACGAACGCTGGCGTTTTGTAAGGTCAACTGATCAATTTCCTTGATGGCGTTGTGCAAGCGCCGACTCATATCGCCGAGCATGTGCAAACAAAGCTCATTGGATTCCTGTAAAAACCCCAGAAATACACTCATGTCGATCATCCATAATTGACTGTCGCGAACCGTTTTTGCGCTGACCGGGAATTGATTATGTTTAAAAAACATAACCGCTTCTGCAAACGTTTGACCCGCTTGAATAAGATCGATGACTTTTTCTTCGCCTGCGGGTGATAACCGGTACAGTTGAACCAACCCTTGCTGTAACCAAAAAAAATGGCGGGCGACATCGCCGCAATGAAATAAATGCTCACCTTCTTTAACTTCAAGCAGACGAGCCGTCTCCCGAATTTGCTGAAATTGTTCATCGTTTAATCCGGCAAATAAAAAATTACGCCGTAAATCATTCAGGCCTTGCTCATTCATTTGAAACTCACTTGATTTAGATCAAGGACAATGTAACCGCAGGGCCGTTATTCTGACAATTAAAAGATGGTCAGCCTTAATCAGCGGCCTGGCTGAGTGATGCTGGATTGGTTGAAGACACGATTCGCGTTAATCGTTGAAAGGACATCAATGCCGTCATTCCTGCATGGATTGCCGAAATCCAGGTCACAAGGATGTGAAAGTCCAACGCCATCCATGGCCGGGTTCACTAGGATACTTGGCAGACACACCTGTACCTTTAATTCAGTAGGAAAGGCGTAGGTACGTATCAGTACGCATAGTTTTTTCAAATTGACTCTATATACTCAACCGGACGGTACGAAATCATTTCTACCTGCATAAATCGAATCCACTACCTAACCATGGCTCAGGCCGGGAGATTCATCCAATGATGCTCGAACCTGTTGCACTGAAAGATTTTTTTATTACTTTTTTTTCATCGGCCCTGGTCATTTTGGCGGGAGCGAGTTACGCCCTGCTCTATGCCTGGTCTCATCTTTCACAAAAAAGGGCTTACAGACTCTTGGCTTATCTTGCCTACGCCGTATTAGTGATTGCCGTTGTAGTGTTAAGTCGGGCAGCCAATTTTTCAGGGTATTGGTTACTGATTTCAGTAGCGATGCTCGTGGGTTATTTTTTTGCACCGATAGCCATTTGGCATCTTTGCATTAAAACGCACCCGTCTGAACACGCACCTGCAGATCGATAACTATTTAGCCCAGCAAAAACGCGTTTGTTAGCAACCGCCTTAATACCTTCACCATCAACCTAACCCTACAGGAGAACATCCGATGACTGAAACCCCACCCCTTTGGGCCTCAGAGTCATTCTGGAAAAAAACGGCCATCTGGGTCACTGCAGGATCATTTTTGATTCTGGTTGTTTTGACCTTTGATTCTTTAAGTCAAACCACGGCCGGCAGCAAACGTGTGCCCGGCTATGCCGTAATCAATAAGAAAATTGATTACCGCTTTGATAAAGCGGTTAACAAGTTTATGCCGGTCATCGGCGATGATGAGTTACTGTTCGGTCAAGCCTTGTCTGAAGAGGACGCTAAAGCCTTGGTCGACTTGGGCAAAAAAACCGTGCAATCCAAAAACTGCATGAACTGCCACACCTTATTGGGCAACGGGGCTTACTATGCACCCGATCTGACCAAAGCCTGGCTGGATCAGGGCTGGGTATCGCCAGAACTGCGCGAGGACCTTATGGTCAAGTTTCTGATGGATCCAGAAAAAAACGCCAGGACCTTCGGCAGTAACCGGAAAATGCCGAATCTTAAAATTACCGAAACGGAAGCCAAAGGCATTGTGGCCTTTTTAAAGTGGATGTCCAGCATCGACACCAACGGCTTTCCCTATAACTTTAAAACCATTGAAGCAGAGGAGTGATCATGAGCACAGAAGGATCAGAAGCGGTCATTCAACAGGCCTCGGGGTGGCTTGATAAAGCGCGCACCCAATGGCAGCATTTCAACACCTGGCTGGAACTGGACAGCAGTCATTTAAGCCCGGGCAGACAGCTATCGGTCAAATACTTTACCGTGGCCGTCATCCTGTTTTTTGCGCAAATCCTGTTTGGATTACTGGCGGCAACACAATTTCTAGCTCCTGGATTTTTGTACGAAATTTTGGATTTCAGCGTCAATCGGATGGTGCATATCAATGCCATGGTGGTATGGATGCTCTATGGTTTTATAGGCTGTGTCTACTGGTTGCTGGAAGAAGAAAGCGGCACCGAGATCGTCGGATTAAAACTCGGCAATATCGCATTTTGGGTACTCACCTCGGCTGTCACAGTGGTGGTCCTGGTTTATTTGCTGATACAGATTGGTCCCGGCAAAGATTCCAGTCTCTGGCTGATCAACGAAGGCCGCGAGTATATTGAAGCGCCAAGATGGGCCGATATCGGCATCGTTGTCGTTATTTTGATCTTTTTCTATAACGTGGTGGCAACTTTCAGCAAAGGCAAATGGTCCGGCATCGCCGGGGTATTGACTCTGGACTTGATTGCGCTGGCCGGTCTTTATGTCGCAGGCATGTTTTATATGACCAACATTACCCATGACCAGTACTGGTGGTGGTGGGTTATTCACTTATGGGTTGAAGCAACCTGGGAAGTGCTGGTTGGCGTTATCATGGCCTGGTCGTTGATGAAGCTGTTGGGCGTAAAGCGCAAGATTGTCGAGATCTGGCTCTATATTGAAGTCGCATTGATGTTCGGCTCCGGTATTCTCGGACTGGGGCATCATTATTTCTGGATAGGCACGCCGGAATACTGGCTGACCATAGGCGGCTTTTTCTCTGCGCTGGAACCGATTCCTCTGGTGGCAATGGTCGTCCATGCGCTTTATGATGCCGGTACGCATTCGTTTAAAAACAGTAACCATCCTGCGGTAGCCTGGATCATAGCTCAAGCGTTCGGAAATTTTTTCGGTGCCGGTGTCTGGGGTTTCATGCATACCCTGCCACAAATCAATTTATATACGCACGGAACACAATGGTCCGCATCACATGGCCATCTGGCATTTTTCGGCGCGTATGCGACAATCAATATCGCCTTTTTCTATCTGGCAATCCAGCATTGGCGGGGTAATGTCTGGATGGGCGGCGGCATGGCCAATAACTGGCGCTGGAAATGGGCGTTAGGCTTGTTAAACGGCGGCGTGCTGGGCATGACGATTGCGTTGTTGATTGCTGGCTATGAACAATCGTTTATCGAACGTGCAGTGGGCGGTTCGACATGGGGCGGTTACTTCGATGCTCAAAATCATCCTGCGTTTGTCAGTGCAATGGCGTGGCGGTTATTTTTCGGACTGGTCACCGCAGCAGGCTTTGTTCTGCTGGTCTGGGATTTGATGACTATAGGCAAAACGGAAACCCGGAAAGCCCAAGTCATCGAGTAAAGACTACGGAAGATTTTTTAACTGAAGTTTCCCGGTTTTTATAGGGATTATTTGTGTCGCTACCGCGACGCTTATGTGGAGTCGGTTCGCGGACCGACGACCGCGATACTGCTACGAAACCCATCCTTGGGTTTCGCCCTTCGGGCCAGCTAAAGCTGTTCAAAATCGTTCCCGCCGATTTTGTCTTTGCTTGTCCAAAGAAAAGTATCCAAAAGAAAAGACACCCGGAGGCCGCTGTATCCTGCGCTCTGACGATTTTGCCGAGGGTTTTCGGAAGGGCTATCCCTAGCCCTCCGAAAACGAGCGGCATCCATGCCGCTCCCCTAGCGGGCAGTTCTCGGAAAATCGCCAGTGCTCGGCGTGGCCTAACGGGACCCAGTTCGGAGCACCATAAGTTAAACCAAATTTACTATACGTTCTAAGCAAACGGATAACATATTGATATATTAATGAGTTAACCCTGGGTCTAACGGCACTGGCAATCCTTGCCCGAATGACGATTCTGTCAAACGTTCAACGCCTCACGGGAACAGTGACTTATTAATTGCCATGCCGGTCTCTGCCGAATTTTAATATCAGCGGCGTACCTTGATTATGGATAGTCATTTGTTTGCGCGGCTCTTTTTCGACACGGATATTTTTAACCGGTTCAGCGGTTTTAGGTAACGGCTCCTCTACTTCTACCGGTGTTTCAACTTCAATAAGAACATCGGGTGCCCAGCCTGGTTTAATGGTTTGCTTGCTTTGCTCACCCGGTGTGGTCTCGTTGATCTCATTGATGTTGAGTTCTTTGAGCTGATTGAGACAAGTGGTACTGACCCAGTCAATCAACTTGTCTGATGTCATGCTCAGCTCAGTGCCGCTCCAACCGGATGCCACGCTAAATTCCATCGTATAGGTGTCTAGCAGTTCGCCACTGCCTATGGCAATTAAAGAGCAGCTAACCGGTACGATCTTGGCTTTTTGAAAATCCAGAGCTCGAGGATCTGAATTTCCGGATGAGAAAGAAAAACCGGTCGGCGTCGCGCTTTTTTTGATTTCACCGACACTGCCTTCTAATCGGTGAGTCGCCTGCGACCCGGAAATCTCGCTTACCGAATAGCCCCAACTTGATAAATTGGCAGAGACTTGTGCGGCGATGGCTTGATTGTCACTTTCGGAAATATCCTCAGTAACTGAATTGCGCTGCAAGATAAAGACCATACCCTTGACTGAGGCCGCATCAAATGTGACCGGTTTGCTTGAAGAAAATCCCGTACAACTGATCGTCAATGCTGCAATCACCGTACTTAAAAAACCGGCTTTGACAATTTGAACGTGGAATGAAGAAATCATGAAGTTAACCTCTTAAACAGTAAAGTCTACTTTACGCTGACGCCGGATTTATCCCTATACGTCATTTAACGCATTGTCCAAAATGTTGTTTACAGGTAAGGAATCAGTCCTGATAAAGACGTTCGACTTGACCAATGGGCTGAAAAAAAGACGACCGATATCTGATCGGCCGTCCATTGAATTCTCGAGCCGGGCAGAGCTTAATCTTTAGGCAGTTTTTTAAACATTTCGGTAACGGCATAATCCAGACGTTTACGAAGTGTCTCTTCGCTGGGATTTTCGGTCAGATCACTGTTTGCTTCACCCACCCAGACCGCGTATTCGGTTTTTGCGTCAATCAAAGCAACCACCAATGACGCACCCGGGACTTTTTTGAGAATGTCCTTTTTGGTTTTCGGATCGGTTTTCAATTTCATCGCTTCCATATCAACGCCCATAAAAAAGATGACCGCTAAATCAGGGTTTTCCGCGTGGTTAACCAGTCCACGTTTACGCAATTCACGATCAATAAGGAATTTTATGTCTTCAGCGACATTCATTTTAGGCGGTTGCCATTTGTTTTCCGGATCGTCTAAAACGGCTACATCACCGATCCAGGCATAACTTTTATAACCACTGAATTTTACCGTTTCATCGGCTTCAGCACTGACGTTGATACCTGACGTGACGGAGGTACATCCGGACAGTACCAGCAGAAAAGCAAACATTGCAAAGAGAGGGATTTTTTTCATTTATATTTTCCACATTATTAGACGAGATATTGAAAGGTTTACAGCCTTTCAGTACTCAATTACCGGTTACTGTATAACCAGAAGGACTAAAACAATCATACATTATTAAACAACAGCGCAAGAGATGCTGATTAAACGACAACAGTGTCTTAATTTAATTTTAACGATTAGGCTGATATTGCTGAGCATCGCGGCGTCCTTGTTCGTAAGCTCTTTGTTCAGACTCCTTATGTTTACCGTACAAGAATCCGCCTGCTGTGCCTGCAGCAGCCCCAATTGCAGCACCCATTCCGGCATTACCGGCAATCGCCCCGATCAATGCGCCACCTGCTGCGCCTCCCAAACCGCCGGTAACCGTCCGTTGCTGGGTATCTGTCATACCGGCGCATCCCGATATTAGCAGGGTAACAAAAAAAACAATGATTAAATGTGAAAATCGTTTCATGTGGCTTCCCCTTGAATAACTGTTATTTCTTACAAGGCCATTTTTCAGTTAAAAACCTGAACTCGGTTTCTACCGGCATTTCATTCAAATATTCCGGGTGTTTCTGAGCCCACGCAATGAATAAATTGATGGCCTGATCACGAGAAGGTTTAGGTTCCGGAAAACAAACCAGCTTTAGCTCATTATTTTCCGCAACTTCGGCTTGATGAAAATGGAAGGCGCCAACCAAATAGCCATGACAAAAATGGATAGCTTCCCTGGCTTGGGGATCTTCCGGCGAAGCCGTGCATAAATTAAGCAGATTCTGTGTCGTCTTGGCTTCAAAATCTTGGCTGGTAACTGCTGCCTGCGCCATTCCCGAAAGTAAAGGCGTTAGCAGAAAAAGGTAATTCAGGTGTTTTAGCTGCATGATAATTTCCTCTTTTTAAATAACCCATTCCGGTTGATCATGGGTCAGTTATTCCGTAGATAATCTTCATTTCATTTGCAAGTCATCGGAAATCTGCCGATCAATCACTTTCAAACTCATTAAAACTACAAATTGTGATAGCGATTCATATCCAGAAGCCCGGCTTC
Organism: Methylomicrobium sp.; assembly: GCA_018333785.1. Taxonomy (GTDB): domain Bacteria; phylum Pseudomonadota; class Gammaproteobacteria; order Methylococcales; family Methylomonadaceae; genus Methylicorpusculum. Next base: position 8,659 of record JAGXSU010000013.1, read on the forward strand.
CAATCCTCTTTCTTTTCGATGCTCAAGATTAAACCAGTCTGATGAGGACCAGATAGCGGAGTTGGTTCTTCGTATGCCCATTTCGCTGTAGTATTTTTCCTGCTCGGTTTCGGTTCTGGCTGAACGTGTCATTTGCACAAATTCGCCGATCCGGTCTTTTTCGACACTAAAGAAAAAATTGGGATAACTGCCGATAAAGCCGGGAACCACCGTTAATGTGTCATGCTCAGGTGCACGCAGGGAATCCCGAAATAGAATTCTCGATATACTGCTGTAAGCTTTGTTGACAATCAACGTATACACCAGATCCCCTTGCGGATCGCCTGTTTTTACCCGCAGCAAAGACATTTCCGGCAAAGCGCTTAACTCAAGTCCTTTCAATTTTGCCAGTTGACGCAGTTGGCTATCGATGTGCCGTTGAACCGCATTAACACCCGGTCGGACGCAATCGGCTTGTTCGCACCGGTTGATAGTATCGGCCAAACCGGCAGCTTTGCCTAATCTCAGCCGGACCTGATCAAAAAATTCTTTCTTGTAATCGGTGGTTTGGTATTTGACAGCGGTTTCATGTTTAATATTGAACAAAGGATCAGCGGTCAGCATTCCTTTTGAGCCCATGTACCAGCTGTCATAAATCACCTGCCTTTGCATGGCCGGCATAAACCGCAAAAAATTGTTTTCAGCATCCTGACGCACAATATCCATATAGGTTCTACTGGCTAACTGATGGCCCGCCGTACCGTAGACATTATAACCAGCCACCAATAAATAATGCAGCCGTTCAAGTATCGGGTAATCGACCACCCATCCGGTATGCGGCGTATCGCCTACAAGACCTTTAGTGACCGTTGCGCTATCGAAATGTCTGAAAACGGTGAGCGCCGCATTCGTATTTTGACCCTCACCGTCCCATATGTTGTTTAAACCAAAACCCTGGCTGTCTGGAAGAACCTGTTCATAAAATTCATTTTTTCTATACAGATATTGCTTGCCGAATTCGTCATATTTGCTCCATCCGAACAAACCAATCCCATCTGATTCTTCCCCCGGCAAGCCCAATATCTGATTATTTTCAGCTAAAGCCTTGCTGACTTTTTCCAGATCCATCTGTCCCGGCTGGTTAAAAACAACCCAAAAGTGATCACGGATACTGCCTGTTGCTGCTTCACCCCGACACACAGGCCCTTTGATAAATCCCGACACGAAATAATAAGCATCATCCAGCAGAAATTGATAGCGTGCTGTCAGAGGTATCTGCTGGAATGCTCTAAACGGGTTTGCCGCTATCTCGGCTTTATAATCCGGTAAATCGGTGACTTGAAAAGGGGTAGTGAAAAACAGCGCATCATAACGCTTCATCTTGTCATGGCTTAACTCATAGACGAAATGGTTTTTGTCCACAATCGTCTCGGTTACTGGCTTCAATCGATAATAAAAAGGATCCGGCCCCGGATTGTCATAGGGCCGGATAGTATTGATTTCCACAATAGGCTGCCCCATCGGCGTTTTAGAACGCACCCATTGGAAAAACTCGTTATCAGGATGGCCCTTAAAATGTATGTGTCCAATAAACAGATGTTCATAGAGGTAACGAAACACAAGTTTTTGTTTCAGGCTGGAGCCGTTGAAATAATTTTCCCATTTCTTTACCGCATTAATCGCCTGATTTGACAAGGGAGCCCGAGGTTCCACTTTTGCCCCTTGTTCTAACCATCGTAAAATGGTGTTCTCCTCTTTCAGAGACAGGCCGGGCATGGCATAAGGCATCCCCCACTTTGGATGCTGATGCTGGTATTTGGAAAACTCATCCATGGTCGGACATTCCAGTGAATGATCAAATCCCAGATCGTAATCGTTGCTCAATTTTCCGACTACAGGCTGCGGATTGAGGCGTTTTAACTGAATTAACTTAGCCAGAACAGAATTATCCAGATTGGCTTCTTTTGAATCATTGCGCTCATTTAAAACCGGGTGAAAACTTTTCTTTCTCCAGGCGGCAGTCTCTGTAGCATCGACAAATAAGCGAGTGGGGTCAGCCGCTTTGAGCCGGGCAAAATCGTAAACGACTTGTTTACTTGCACCCCTGTCGATGCCGTCGATTGATCCCAGTTTTAACTGGCAAGGCGCATCGTAACAGCCGTGGCAAACGACGCAACGGGAATCAAGTATGGGTTTGACGTCTTTGGAAAAAGAGACGCTTGAAGCAAGCCGCTCATTTGGGGTGATCAATCTTGTTTTCGGCGTTGAAGGGCCATATAAGGCGGCATAATCGGTGGTTTTATAGAGAACCGATGCGCAACCGGCAATAATAAGGAATACAAGCGGAATCAAATACTTCATCATTTCAAATAGGCCCAGTTTCAAAATATGGAAAATTACTGGTCTGTTCAGCCAATTGATTCCAATGGTCGCTCATTATCTGGTCTGCCATCGAATTAATCAACCAACTAAGGCTACGCCCTTACCGCCAGAGTTTGTCCACCCGCGAAACGGTTACGATTGGCTCACTGATTTTGAACGTACCTGCCAACTGCGGGTTAAAGAGCGTAAACGCCGGAACGGCACTGAATATATCGCCGAGCGTTATCACACATGCATTATTTTAAATGGGTCATCCACCCTATTTAACAATAAAACCAAGTTAAATCTTAATTGTTGATTAAGGGAACCTGGCTGTTACTCAAGAAACTTCAAGGCTTTTCCTACTCCGAAGAATGCACCATAAATAGCACCTAAAGCATGTGACATGCATAAAATCCATAACTGGAATTCTAAATAAGGTGGTAAAACCTCAAGCTGTCGATGAGTATTAATTATATTTTTTAATTCTAAAAATCTTTTCCGGGTAACTATGTTCGCATGTCTTAGCGACCAGTTTATTCTTTTAATAAGAGATTTTTCACAAAAAGAACCTGAAGCTCGACCATTGCAGAAGTGGTAAAACATCACGAATGGAAAATTTCTATATTGATAGTGGTCTACGATCATGTTGGCTTCGTAAATCTTTTCCCGCTGAAGTATTTGGAAAGCCTCTGCTTCGAATTCACCTAATTGATATTTTTTCTGTGCAAAAAACTTGCTCCGGTATGCAACGTTAAAAAATACTAACTCGTCAGGCGTATTATGAATGGGAAACCAAAGTTTGCCGGCGGTGATAATAAAGTTGGCATAAGACCAGCTATTTATTGTTTGTTTATTGGTTAGTGGCCCATAAACACTTAAAACATTTTCTGGGGCAGATTTAAGGCTTTTATAAACATATTCTATATAAGCGCTATCAACATGGTTGTGGTCTTCAAGAATCAATATCCATTCAGAATCTTCAGCTAAGTGACCAATGTGAGACCTTAGATGATATACAGATTTTTCAAGTATATGAATAAGCTTGAGCTTTAACGGGATTTCTGTCGGGTAATCTGTTGATGAGGTAACTAAAATAACTTGAATGTCATCACGTTCATTACTGAGAAGATTGTTGATTGTTTTTAAAACTTTTCGGGGAGGGTCACAACTAAATATGAGTACCTTTAAGAAGATGTTTTTTTTCATTGAAATCAGGTGCAGGATTAATACAGGAGGATAAAAAATTTATACACTTCTATCCTAGATATGAATATCAGGTTATGAGCTTGTAAGAATTTAAAACCAGAAAGGTATCTTCCTTTCTTTAGTATCTCATGAAGTATTTACTCCCTTCTTACTCAATAATTGTTCAAGTTTGTTTGGTGTGGAGTAGCCTATCGAGGAACGCCGTGAACCCGTCCATGGGGGCTTGCGGCAGCTCCCAGCTGTCGACATCCTCGTTAGGCATACCCCACACCTTACCATTCCTAGACGTTTTTTCGGTCAAAAGGGAGTAATTGGTTAATGTAACTTTTCCATCGATTAATTCGTAAACACGATTGCAATTTTTTAAAGCCGAATGGCGATGAGCTATGATTATAATCGTAATATTAGAAGAAAGAGCTTGAATTGTATCCATAACCGCTAGTTCGGTTGCCATATCAAGCGAGCTTGTTGCTTCGTCGAGAATAATGACATCCGCTTGTTTGTATAGTGCTCGTGCCAATCCAATCCGTTGCCGCTGTCCTCCTGAGAGCTTGACGCCTCGTTCTCCGATTCGCGTTTCGTAGCGTTTCGGCCAAGATTCGATTAGATCAGAGATTTGTGCTTGTTAGGCGGCTTTTCGAACGCGTTTTTGATCGATCTGCTGCTTGGATTGACCAAATGCTATATTTTCTTAAATGTTTGTATTAATCGTCCCATAAGTTATCGCACCCTCTCTATGTGTGCATTTCCGCGTATAAGGTGTCAGGTAATCGAAAAAAGCTTTTAACCAGTTCTATTTTTTGCTGGATAGACAGCATGGCCGAAAGAATGAGGGTTTCCATATCCAGCTTGCTTTTAACTGGGTGCTTACCTACTTCAGCCTTAGCATGATTCCAGACCTGTTCATCTGGATTTAGCTCGGGAGAATAGGCCGGTAGAAAAGCCATCATG
>JAGXSU010000014.1 GCA_018333785.1 Methylomicrobium sp.
TTCACTTGAATTCATGTGTTCACTCACCAGGCGCTGGTAGCGGTCGTTTAGGCGTGAGTCCACGCCGGATAGGCTTTTTTAAAATCATGCGGCATCATGCCAAAATTTACGAAAAGTTGTGTAGATACTTATGCCTCCATGGCGAGCTTGATTTGGTTTTCCGCCATATAGTGTTCCACTAGTGCCGGATTTTGAGCCATCGCCTGAACTAGGCAGCTGGCGACGGCATGTCCGAACTGGACCTCCCCCTTGCCACGGGTCATCTCCGGCAGGTCGGCACGGAGGACGACAATGATGCGTAATTTATCGGCTGTCATCGGATGAAGTCCTACCCTTCTGCAAACAGGCGCGGAAACAGTAGACCGACGGCGTCGCTCGGAAAGCGCAGCGAAACCGCGCTTTTGGGCGTCTCAGACCCCAAAATACCTTGCTCGACCAAACTGGCGAGAACCATGCGGGCGGCTCGTTCCTTGAGGCCGGTGATCCGCTCCGCCTCGCCACGTGGCATCTCGCCCTGAAGTAATACCCGCTCCAGAATATGAAAGGCTTGCGGCTTCAATTGCTGACGCTCGACATAAAGTTTCAGGCGGCCGGCGAGATGATCGAATTCAAATAGATTGCCCATGAAAACAACCTGGTCGAGACAGACTTTCAGGAACCATGCGATGAATTCTGTCAGTGCCCTCTGGGAAAGGTTTCCGCGCCCATCTAGATCGCCCTGCCTCGGCATATCGGCGTGATCCATCATCTGTTTGTATTCCTGCCGACTGTCTAGGCCGCGCGCGAGGCCGCGTGACACCGACCAAAGGCCGGATGCCCCTATGCCCGCAGTCAGACCCATCGCATGGCTCATCAAGCGGCTGACGCGGCCGTTGCCGTCAGGAAAGGGGTGAATGTAATTCAGGCGGTGATGAGAGGCGGCCATGGCGACGATTCGCCCACCCTTTCCTAGAGGCTCTAGGCGATAACGCTGTTCAAATGTTCGCATGAATATCTCCACCTGGGAACTGCCAGGTGGGATATGCCGCCCGACAGCGACATCATGGAGTGGTTCCGACCGGAACGCGCCTGGCTCCATGCGGAAGCGGCGACCCGCTCCCTCGATCATCAGCATAGGATCAAGAGCTTCGGCATAGAACGCGCGGTGAAGTTCCCGCAAGAAATCCGCCGAAGCCGGTTCCGGCAGAGTTCCTTCCGCATGACGACGATCGATCATGCGCTGAACGTGAATATGCGCCCGCGCTTCGACCTGAAGATTGCGCCGTGCTTCTTCTCCGTCAAAATCGTTCGCCAGCGCGCGCTCGATGTCGCGCGGCATGGTATTGTGCCCCTCGATCAAATTCGAGTAGTAACAATTCATCAAACGAACAAGATCGGCGAGATTGGCTGTGGTCTGGGGATGCAGGCGATGACCAAGTTGCTGCGCCGCAGACGTAAGGTTGGCGATCAGATCGTTGATCTCGATCGGAATGGATTCGAGCATACAGGGCTCGATCCGCGAGGAACTTTCATTGGGTTGCGTCATGCCGATCTTTATATTATTTAAGCTGCTGTTTAATAATGCATTATATTATTACAGACGCGCATTATTGCCGATCTTTGTGCCGATCGCAAGTTTTGATGTAAGCCACTGTTTTCCGGTAATTATTCTCTCAAAATTTCCGTACACTTTGCCGATCTAGGTTGAACGTAATCCGACATAGGTCAGGCGGCATCTCCCAAAAAACCTGGCTCATACATAAGTATGACTCATCTAAGCCTTTTGGGTTGGTGTTTTGGCCGGAAAGTGAAGTTGATAATCCTGTTATATTTTGTAACGGCGTACGGGACATTCCGTAAGTTGCAAGAGTCGTTAGACGTGTTCCGACGAATGTACTCCGTCAACCCGTATCCATGACCTGCCTGGGGTCGCCAAGACAAGCCGAGCGCCTTTGCAAAACCGCGCCCTCTCAAATCCTCTTCGAGAGTATGCTTAAAGGAAAATTAGTGGTCGGCCGCCAACTCCCGCTTTGGGTCGCTATGTAAAGCTTTACATAGCTGGGCAATCTACATAATGGCCGTTAACGAGCATTGACAGCCCAACCATTTATTGCACATAACAAGCTATCTCGCTCATCAACGATTCAACCAGGTTTTGCACAAAACTGCGCGATTAAAAAACATGAATCATTCTGATTTCCAACCCCAGAATGCAAATAGCCCATTAATTTCATTAGGGATGTAGTCTGTAGCATCAGAAAGAGGGATGTATTCAGCGTCCATAGCAGAGGCAGCTGGCAAATAAAGACTAAGCCTTGAAATGGAAAATTTAGTAGCAGAAGCAACATCAAAAACCCATCCCTGACCATTAGACCAATAGCCTCGCTCAGAATCAGACTTAATGACCTTTAGAGCAGTAGCATTAAGTTCAGAAAATGATTCCAAACGATAGTTGTCTTGCCAAGTTGAAGAGCAATTGGCGCAAGTCACATGTGACCAAGCCAGATCGCCATCTGCCTCCATCGCGCCGTAAGACTCAATGTTTGCAGAGCCACAGTTTGGACAGAATTTGGCGTGCATTTTGATGTAGTTTTCCTGTTGAGGATCGGCTGTTTTGGATTCGGTTAAAAAAGACGAATCCAGAGCGGAAAATACCTCATCAATACACATGCTATTGAAAACAGCCGATTGGATACTTCCGACAAACTCGGTTCCGTCTGGAAAAGTTGCGATTTCGTCCAAGTCTGCTCCTTCAACATCGAGATCCTGTATAGCAACACGGATATTGAGAGGCGAATCGGTGTAAACCGCATGAATTAAACCGCCTTCAAGGTGAATAACTAAATTAATTGTTTTTTGACGGGTAGTCATAGTATTTCTCCAATTAAACAAAAGAAACGGGAAACACCATGCCCAGTCGGGAAATAATGTTCCCCGATGGGTTGAAACTAATAGAATTAATTATTCGACAATAACAGACTCACGAACTGGCAAGACGTTTGACTGCAATACCAAGTCGATCGATCTGAGTAATTTCAGATCACAACCGCCCTGATTTTTCCAAGCTAATGGCAAAGCAATTCTTGCTTCAGTCAGCAGTCGCAAGAGATGTTCGTCATCCGAAACGTCATCCAATGCTGAATTGATTCGGCAAATCAAGTCAGGATGAACACTATATTGCCTAGCAAAAGCTTGATCAGGCAATGCTGCTCTCGATTGTTCCAAAGCCTCACGAATCGTCCATAGATAGCAATTATCAGTGGCAACGAATTCAGCAGCAAAAAGAATCTCTGAGCCAGGATAAGCATCTTCTGCTTGCTCAATGGCATGCTCTGGATCAGAAGCAAAACAATCGAATTGCAAAATGGCCTTGTTACCCACTTCTTCATGATATGCCACTCGATAAAGCTTAAGATCGGGTCTGAGATGAAGAGACAAAACATCACTCCAATTCCAATCTTCTTTCGGTGGCACAGGCATAGTGAAAACATTGATGTCACATGGCAATGCATTGGCAAGATTAAAGGCAACGGTTTCAACCTGGTCAACAGGCTCGAAATCCGGATCAGCGGTCATGATGACACGTTCATTGAAAATCAATCCACAATCACCTGAAGATAGGGTAATTAAAGCAATCCGAGGGGATTTTTCTACTCCTTTAGATAGAATGTTTGACGTCATTTTATGTTCTCCAAAAATAAAATAAGAGAAACACAGATCCCACCGGGGATGTGTTTCCCAAGTGGGTTTAAAAATCACGCCGAAGCGCTTAACAGGTTCTTTATTTTGAGAGCTGAATGGGCACTTGCTTTTGAGTTCTCTTAGAGAACTACAAAAAATCGTTTTGAAAAATGATCAGAAAAACTATTAAACGCTTTCCAAAACGTCCTCTTGGGAAAAATAGACAAAGAGGCTTTCACAAGGAAAGCACTCAATGTCTGGAAAGGAAATAGCCACTCAAACATGAATGGCTACGGTTTTTTAAGATCAAGCAGCCAACAACAAATCCTTGCTGATTCTGAACAGCTCTGAACGCAGATCGGACACATTGTTGATGCAGATCGAATGATCAAACAGATGACGGATGTCGATACAGATTCCCACACCCACCAATTCAATACCAGTCGCTTGACAGCGCCGGATAACTGACTTGGTGGCATCGAAATCATCAGGCTCACCGTCGGTGAGAACCATGATGACCTTGCGATCTTCCTTGGTTGCCATAACACTCGCAGCGGCATACCAAATTGCGGTATGAAGCGGCGTTCCTCCATTGGTAATTGCAGAAAACACAGCCGCATTGGGACGAACCTTTTGGCCATGCTTCAACAATGGAGTGACGTTGTCAGTATCTTCATGTGGGAAACGTGTTATCGCCGGATTGACACCCGAAATGCCTTCAAGCGCCAAAGCCAAAGCAACTGCCGAATCCATAGCCAGATCTGCCAGGGTGATCGATGAATTCAAGCTGATACAACGATTCATCGAACCCGACGCATCAACCAACAAGTGTAAAGCCGTATTGGGCGCCTGCTTGTGAGTTCTGCGTTCGAAAACACGAGAATCCCCTTGAGACAATCGAACCAGCTTACGACCATCGATTCTGTTACCAGATCGTTTGTTGATCGGACGTTCATAACGGCTGGATTGAATCAGGCCTTGTAACGAAGCCCGGATTTTGCCGGATTCAGAAAGGGCTCGATTCAATATCGCATTGCCAATCGACGGATTACGCGCCGATTCCATCGCCAGGGGCAAATGAGTATCAGAGTCGTAACTGTTTCTTGGCTGATTACCCAACAACTCTTGCACGGCTTCAAACAAATCATCAGGCAAATCATCTTGACTGGCTGAAAGCAGGGAAGACAAGATTTGCGCCAATTGTTCGGCATCCTGAGAGGGGTCATCGGCACCGGAATGGGATGATGTTGCACCCTGTCCAGACTGTTGATCCGAGTTGTCATCGGCAGGATCAGACGTATCTGATTGGCCATTGGCGTTATAGGGCTGCGACTGTTGATTCTGTTGAGAATCATCAGTATCAGACGATAAATCATCACTTTGATCGTCGGTGGCGTCATCAGAAGGATCTGATTGTCCACCAGCGCTGCTCGGTGATTGTTGCGACTGTTGTTGCATAGCTTGTTCTTCAGCCTTTTCTTGCTCTTCTTGAATCATCCGCAAAATCTGATCGGCAAGCCGAACGCAATCACGGGTTTCATTCAAATGAGGCACATCGGACAAAAGGCCAAACAATCGGGTAACGGCGCCGGTTGGGAAAGTTTCTTCCAATAGCGATTCAGCAGAATCCGCGAACGAAGCCAAGGCTTTTTGACCCAGAATATCGTGTCTTAAACGGAACAACATGAATTGCGATAGCACTTTGGCTGGATGAGGATCTTGATCTTTTGTGACAAAGCCAAAACCACCCGTTTTCACCAAGTATTCAACCACTTTTTCCGTAGTCCGTTTTGTACCTGGATAGGGATCCTGCATGGATTTCTCGATGCGGATATCTTCCAGGATATTAACGATGTTTTTACGTAACGGATTTGTTGCGGCGTTTCGAAACTCACCAAAATCAGTGAAACGAACGTGCGCAGCTTCATGCGCCAAATAACCCCAGGCAATATCCTTGATATTGTTATCTTCCGTGTCTAAGGCTGGAAGGTGAATGCGATCCCCAGTTGTATAAGCATCGTCTCCGCCAACAGAAACTTTGACGCCAAATTTGTTGCCCAAAGCAGCAGCAACGATTGGAAAGGCGTTATTCAAGTTTTGATTGTTCATGGTGTGTATCTCCATAAAAGAGGCAAACCATGAGCCCGAGAGGCAAATGGTTCTCAAGGGTTAATAAAATTTAAAAAATTACACAGTGACTTGTAATGAAGTCATTGGTTTACCGATCATGTGGATCAATTTAAGGATTTCTCCAGGAGAAACTGATTGGAAAATTTCAGAACGGCCATGCTCAATATAGTCATTTACGGACATAGATCGCCAATTAGGATGAAGCTTATCGCTAAGCAATATCCAAGGGTGATCAATCGTTTCGCGACGATGAACATAAATCCATAGGGAGCCATGCAAACCAAGGCCAGTCATCTGTTCAACAACAATTCTAAGTTCAGAACCGTCTTGCCTTGGGATAAACTGGGTAACCTTTGTGATCAAATCTGTATCCATGGTTTTACTCTCAAAAAAGAGGAAAACCATGATCCATGAGGAAAACAGTTTCCCTCAAGGGTTAAAAAATCAATGGTAATGACGCAATCTAAAAGCATAACTTTGAGATAGACGCGATTCGACATCCGTTAAAAATTGGGTGCAACTCTCAATCAAATTTGCAATCGAGCAATCCTTTTGGATTAGAACGGAAGCAGTGGAAAGAATGTTATGACCTTGACTTTCATAAAGGCCTGATAAAACCCAATTATATTCATCGCCAGTAGAAAAATAGACTTGCGCCTCTTTTTTACCAACAGCTGTGTCATTAACTTGAATGACAAAGCGGTTGATGGCGGTTCAAAATTACTCCAACGGTTTGATTGAAGGAGGTTTTGAATAATGAAGAAAATAATTTCTTGCGAATACATAAGAGACCTCACATCGCAAACAAGTTGCCTTGCAAGAAGCTCATGAATTTAGTCGCTTCAGCATTCAGTACAAATCGAGCATGCAGAGCTCTGTCGATAAACACTTCCCAGGGTAGTTGGTTGTTATTACCTTGAGCTAACGTCATGTCACCAACACGAAACTTCTTGTGCTGATAGAGCGTTTCCATACGAGTATCGATACGGATAATGCAGTGATCCAGTAAAGCAGGACCACCAGAGTCTCCCTTGGGCACTATCAATGGAATTTTGATGCTTCCCGTTGAACGTCCAATTCGACCAACCATATCAAATTCATCATGCCAAGACTGACCTGTTTGAGTATCGCCATAAAAAATCCTGACTTCAGTGCCGCATTTTTGAAGGTTCTCCAAAAGGCGGATTACTTGATCGGGCGTTTCCTGGTGGTAACAGGTGTCTGAAGGCAATCGAGCATATTTGATGACATTGCCATTGGGCAGTTCTGATTCGAACAATTCTTTTTTCATAGTCATTCTCCATAAAAGAGGCAAACCATGGGCCCGAGAGGCAAATGGTTCACCTCAAGGGTTAATAAAGATTAAACGTTAAATTCTGGCAAAAACACCATTTAGATATTCTGTGTAGCTCTTTCCAACTATGCCGGGAATAGAGTTATTGGATGCCCTCCGGACCCGTTTTAGGAATCGCATTTCTGCAATGCCTCGTGGACTTAAAGAAAAATCGAGACCGACATTCAAAGGATCTCTTGTCCAAGCGTTTTCGGCATCTCGAAGGCTCTTAGAATTCAGATAGTTCGATATTTTTCGCCGGAAATGACGCAAGAGTTTCGCAAACCGATATTTTTTAGAATCCCGGTTTTTTGCGCACAATTGGCCGATTAAAACACGTTGCTCAAAAGTCAGCGGTGGTTCTATTTGAATAGCCGGCATTGCAATACCAGCGAAATCCAAATTGATAAATTCCGAAGAGAAAACAGAACTTTCATTGTATGGGTCAAGACTTAGCTCATCCAAAACAATAGAAAAATAAGCAATTGCCTGATCAGGGGTAAGAATTCTTTTCATAAACTGCTCCAGTAAAACAAGAGGCAAGTCATAATCCCAAAAGGAGCACGATTGCCCCTAGAGGGTTAATTAACGATTCAACTCATGATTGACGTAATAATCGTGGATGAGGTCGAGCGCAGCGCGTTGTTTGCGACAGTCTTCAGACAAGCATTCATCCAACAGCGGATCTTCAGGATCGTGTTCATTGTCGGCACAATTAGCCGAAGCCAATTGATAAACAGTATCAAGAGCCTCCAAGAAAGCAGACTCTTGTTGCATTTGAATCAACATGGCCTGAGTACCACCGTGCTGGGCAGTAAACCGGGTAATTCTGGTAATCCAGCCACCAAACTCACCTTCTCGTAACTTGTCACAATAAAAAGCGCCTTCGACAACAATTTCATCAATCGTGCATCCCGGTTTGTTAAGGATGCGCTGGAACAATAAAGGCCAGCTGTAATTTAATGAAATGTGTTGGTCAATGTCACCATCGCCGTTTTCGAGAATGTATTGCCGTAAATCAAGGGCGAGTTCATCGTCTTGCTTGGCATACTCTTCGATCAAATCAAGGTCAAAATGATCGAGTTCATCGCTTTCGCCGTCAGAAACGTAGAAATAGTACGAGCACGCACCGTTGGATACGTGTGTTTCGAAATGAAATCCATACTCGTTGAGCAGGACTATTTCAAAATCAGTAACAAGAGCTACAGGAAGAACCGGTGAAACCGTTGCTTGAGAATAATTATTAGCCATAGGGCCTCCAAAAAAGAGAAATGGAGGCGGAGGCAAACATCCCATGCGGAATGAATTGCGTCCGCCAGGGAAGAAAAATTAGAACCAGAAATCTTCAACTACTTTTGCAGCAGATGGCGTTTCAGGCTCGTCCTCAATGAGAACAGGAACAGATGTTGAAGCGGTTTCAGAGGCAACTTTTACAGTTTCTTTGACAGAAGCCATAAAGGTGCTTGCTTCAGGAGCCGGATTCAGAACATCTTGAGCAACTTCGACAGAAGGTGCGCTATCAAATACATCCTTTGAGGGATGGTAGTTAGAGAGGAAGTCGTCAAAACCGGGAAGATCATTATCTTCTTCGGAAGTAACAGCGGATGTTACGGCAACGGGTGCTTCGACAGGCACTTCATTGACAACGTCAGTAAGGGATGAATCGGGCATTACTGCATCGTCATCTTCTACATCAGATCCGGTCATAGCCATTGCATCTGAAACCGAGATTGATTCCATTTGCAACAAACCACTGCCATGACGTTTGATCTTGTCCGGATCGGACAGCAGCAAACCCAGGTGAAACAGGCTGTTAAAAGGACTGCCGTTATACGGGCCTTGTTTGGGCAAGGCATCCAATACAACATCGATTCTATCGACAACCGGCATACACCGATGATCTAGAAAACCGAGACTGTCCAACTTATCCCGCATTCTCCGAAAAGCATTGAGGGATCGACCGGTCACCGTGTCCTTACCGACGAAAGATCGATCGATAAGTTGACTGGCTTCCTGAGCGATTTCATGGAAAAGCTGGTCGCTCATGGAATGGGTGCGACGCGTCAGAGACTCGACAGCTGCCGGCGTTGAATCCGGCAAAACCACCTCGGATTGAGGAACGGTTACGCGAAAGACAACGTAATCGAATCGCAACTTTGCCGCAACGGAATCAACTGGCTCAATGGCACGACGAATTGCATCACCAAATTCAGCATGACGCGCTATCCATTCTTCGGTGTCCTGATGGTACGTGGACAGAAGCTGGTCACGGGCCTTGCTAAACTCTTTAGACAACTCATCCAGCTCTTGAGTAATTCGAGGAATTTCATCCCGCGGATTAGCAAAGCCACCGAGGAATCGAGTACCTGACTGAAGGCAAATTCTTTCCGCTTCCTTTTTGATGCGGTTGAATTCTTTCAGCTTGTCGGGATCAATGGTCTTTTTGGTACCGAGATAAGCCAAATCTTCCGGCGGAAGTTTGGAACCATCGGCTAACACAAGATCCTCAGGTCTTAATTTTTTTGAGCTGGTCCAAAGATTAATGTCGAGTTTAACGACATCGATTTGGTCCAAAATCATTTCTGCCTTGTGTGACATAACTACCTCCAAAAAATGAATAAATATGAGGCAGCACACGACCCAATGGGGCGATAGACTGCCCCTTTAGGGATAAGCAAAAGTTATAAGTTAAAAGTAAAAATCGTCCTGAGAAGATGAGACAAGCGATAAATCGATGCGCTTCTCAAGAAGACCGAGTGATTCAGCAACAGGTCGGACACTTTCCAAATCGGTATCGAATATTGACAACGCTTTGGATTCGAGCTTTATCTTGTTACTGATGTCAACACCATCATCATGGGATAAATGAATGCTAACTTGTTTGGGCGCAACTTTCATCATAGCCATAAAAAGCAATAATGAAGCGACACCTTGTTGCTTGAATAGCTTTCCTGCATTAGACAAATGGCCATTAAGCATGGCGTGCAGGAAGTCTTTAATCCAGACAGAAGGACCAAAGCAGTCGGTAATTGCACTGCTCATTGCCAAAACATTTGCATGAAATGTCCCAATGGCTTGAGTGTCTGAAAGATCTGTCTGTTTGATCTTTAGGCGCCAAAATAGACAAGATTCTTCGGTTGGAGACGAGTCCTGGTCAAGTGGTTTGGACGATGCTGACGAAATTGTACCGTCGTCATCAATCAATACCTGGCCAATGGACTTGTACCCTTTTGAGACCTTTGATTTGATATGCTCATTCATGGAAAGCCTATTTTTAGCGAAGGTCTTGGCCTGAAGCCGGGTACCCGTTTTGCCCCAACGAGAGGTATAGGTACCATCACCGTTATGACGAACAGCCCAATCTTTGGTTGAACGATCCGGATTAGTGAAGCGATACAGATCGTAAGCTAAAGCAGCCGTCATTACGCATCATCTCCCCAGGTATCACCAAATACATCTTTGGCAATCCTGTGAATGGCTTCGCGCTGAGCAGGCTCTGCACGCAAGGTGAGCGCACGATCCAACGAATACGCCAGCGCATTGGGAGCACGCTTATAAGCAATCATCAAGTTTGTCCAGCGAACAAGCGTCCGAGTAGACATGGTTACACTGAGTTCGCCAGAACCGTCAGTTCCACCGACAAAGAGTCGACGAATTTCATTGGCCACTTGAATCATCTTTTCGGTCAAATTTTCCATGACAGAATCGAAAGGAACGCCCATTCCGGTCAAAACAGACTTGAGAATGGATTGCTCGATAGATGCATCTGGGTAACTCACTTCCATTAATCTGAATCGATCGAGGAAAGCGAGGTTTTGCTGCATGACACCTTGATAAAGTCCGGATTGATCGCCTTGACCAGCGGAGTTGCCGGTAGCAATCAAACGAAATTTCGGGTGAGGATTGATGATTTCGCCACCGTTTTGAGGAATGACCAAAGGTTGCCCTTCGATAATATCGTTCAAACCAGACAGTTCAGAGGGATCCATCAAATCGATCTCATTCAAGATCAACAGATGTCCGTCTCGGACGGCCTGAGCCAAAGGCCCATGGATAAAAGACATAGAGCCGTTAACCAGCATGAATTGACCGATCAAATCGTTCAGCTCAAGACGACCATGACAGGTGACTTGTTGAACTGGCCAGTTCAAACGGGCAGCAACTTGGGAGATCAATGATGTTTTTCCGGAACCGGTAGGACCGGTCAAATACAACGCGTCGCCAACAGGGTTGGCGATGTACGCCAAGATATCCCTGAGATGTTCATTTCTGAACACGTAATCCTTTCTTGCCGGAATTGAAGGATGCGAAGCATCTTCAAAGCCGTCAACAGTCATCGCTGCAGGTGCGGCAATGGCGAAAGTTTGGCCGATAGGGAATTTTTTTACATTCATGGTGTTTCTCCTAATTCAAGAAAAAAAAGGGGAAACACCAGCGCCCATACCGGGAGAAGTGTTTCCCCGGTGGGTAAAGGTAAAAATCACGCCTAAGGCGCTTAACAGGTTCTTTATTTTGAGTGCTGAATGGGCACTTGCTTTTGAGCTCTCTTAGAGAACTACAAAAATTCCGTCTTTCCACAATGCACCCTGAAAGCACATTCTGGGAAGACGGTACGAACATTATGCACGATACCCGCTGGCTGTGAAGTTCGAAAGACGCCATTTTTAGCACGCCTTTTGTTTGAAACTTGAATATTTGCCTATGGCCATTAAGAAATGAGGCCAAAAAAAATCAAAAGGGGCGTTTTTAGCGCGTCTTTCACCCCGACACACATGTAAAACCTTCCATACCATAGAAGACTGTTAAAGCAATCCGGTTCACCGTTATGCAATCTTCTGAAAAACCTGATAAAGAAAATAAATTTGATCCACCCTCAAAGGAAGCGTTCAGTTGCAAGCAGATCGACCTTTTTCAGACCTTTCTATGCAATGACGATGAGCATCGCAAAAGGATGTCCAATACATTTCCGCTATGGGATTGCCTTCCGCTTTACTCAATATCCCGTCAATCAGCCAACAAAATGCGAAAGGAAGGGACCTTTCCTAAATTGTTGCATAGATCGAGCATGTATCAAGGCAGAGAGATTTCAATCGAAATCCAGCCGGCAAGAATCATTGAAGAGGGCGTTGTGACTGAATACTATCCAGGTGGTAATGAGGAACTGATCGAAGCGGCACTTCGTAAAATTGCGACCATGCAGCATCATGGCTACTACGACGAATCCGTCCCCAGTTATGGGGTAACATTTTCAATTTATCAGTTGCGAAAAGAACTGAAGAACAGGGGGCATGCTAGATCCTATCCAGAAATTGTATTGAGCCTTCGCATCATGGCGCGCAGTTCAATAGAGATCAGCACAGAAAACAACCAAACAAAGATTTATGACGCTAGCAATTATTTCCGTCGGTTATCTTCGGTTTCAAGAGTTGATCTCGGCGAAGATCCAGACGCCAAATGGTATGTTGAATTCCACCCACTAATAACTAAGGCGCTCCGCGCAACTGATTATCGACAGTTTAATTATGAACTTATGATGTCTCACGAGACGCAACTAACTCGCTGGTTGCACAAATACCTAGTCATCAAATTTACTTACGCACAAGTAGGTAAAACCTTCATAATTCGTTTCACCACCGTAAAAAGAGAAAGTTCGCTACTTGATAACTATGGAAGAAAACGGGATGCAATTGAGGCAATGACTGATGCCTTGAGCGAGTTAAAAGCAAACGGACTGCTTCTTACAATCAATCATGAAAAAATCGTTGGTCCAAGACAGCTAATTGAGGACGTTATTTATACATTGACACCAACAGCTAAATTTTCCTCTGAAGTAAGAGCAGCAAACAAACGAGTTAATAATAGAAAATGTATGACAGAACGGTAGGTATAGGTCGCGGGTTAAAGCCTTTTTCGGTAGGTTTAGGTCGCGGATATCGGTAGGTTTAGGTCGCGGCATGATTTTTTCACTGGTTTTTAACTAAAAAATCACAAGTGAGTCGGTAGGTATAGGTCGCGGTTCGCAGTTTTTTCGGTAGGTATAGGTCGCGTGTCGTCTTTTTTTCGGTAGGTTTAGGTCGCGGCATAGGTAGGAATATGTCGCAGGTTGGTAAAAATTGGCCTTAATACAGCACCATTCGGTAGGTATAGGTCGCGGGTTAATTTTGTAAGTAATTGATTAATATTCATTAAACAGTGTTTTTTTCGCCCTTATCCTTTTAACCTTATTTTATCCTTCTTTTAACCCTGCCGATTGAGGCGTCTGTCAAATCTCACCGGGTGAAAAGTCATCTCAATTTTTTGTAAAACGGCCGGTGGTTTTTTATGAAGGGAGATTTTTTAATTTTTTGTTGGGTGTCTGTTCAACATTGAGAAACTTAAGGCGAACTCCGTAAATCAAATCAAAAGGAGCGTTTTTAGCGCGTCTTTCACCTCGATGAATTTTTTAGATTGCACTTAGGATGGCCGTATGGTTGCAACTTAATACGGTACGTGATACGTGGAAAAAATTAATGAGAAAGTAAAAAAGCTTCAAGAATTAGCGGAAAGCAAAAAAGCCGAAGTAACATTGCCACAGTGGGGTGATGCGAGAAGGGCTGCGCCGAATGAGATTGTCAGATCAGCGCTATTCAATGCGCGGAATAAAAACAAGGAAAGGACTTATTTGAAAAATGCTGATATTGCTCTAATTGGAACCGGCCGCATCAGGTATACGGGCGAAGAATTACGGCAAGACGATGAGACGGTTTGGTTGCAGATATTACATATGGCCAAAGACAAACCTCTAGAAGATATCATTGAATTCAGCGCCTATTCGATTCTAAAGTCATTAGGTTGGGGAACTACGGCCTTCTATTACAAGAAGCTTGAGGATTCGCTCAACCGGATGTCTGCTACGAATGTTGTTATCGAATCAGAGCGCTTAGGAAAAGCTTGTGGAGTATCCATTATCCGAAAGTACGAAAAATCAGGGGATGGGTCCAATTGGCGCGTTTGGATAGAACGGGAAATGAAGCATCTGTTTGATGGCAGCTTCTATACGCTAACTGAATGGCAACAAAGACTTTCGCTTCCTTTGGGAATTGCCACCTGGTTGCATGCTTATTTGGCGAGCCACAAAAAACCCTACGATATCAAAATTGAAACAATCGTACACGGCGCTGGATTAACTATGAGCGAAAAGAAACATGCAACGGAAAAAATAAAAAAAGCGTTGGTCAGCCTTGAGGAGGTCGGATTTTTGAAGTCCTGGAAAATTGAGGATGGGAAGCTAAGCGTTCAAAGAGCAAGCGATCAAGCCTAAAAACTATCGTAACTTGGGCGACCAAACTATCGTAACTTGAGCGACTTTTTTGGTCTGTCCGATAGCGTTCAATTCCACGTCTGACAAAGGCTACAGAGGTTTTCATATTTTTGCCTAACCATTCTTTAACCTTTTTTAACCAGCAAGACAAAATCGTCAGGTCTCAAAATAGATATATAACTTCATGGAACAACGTACTGTTTCAATCAAAATTTTTTGCTTTACAGACTGATAATTGCAGGTTAATTGGCATAATCGAAGTGCCTATAATCCGGATTCCCCCAAAGTGTTTTGGGGGAGAGTCCAAAGAACTGCAAATCAACATCTGAACCCAAAAACAAAAGAGCCGAAAAACCACGTCTTTCCAACTGACTCATTTCGAATATTAAAATTAAAATATGACCAACAATCGCGTAGTTAAAAACATCAGCCTAAACGAAGCAAGCCGTGATCTAGTAATTCAGTTTCGGGGCAGTTCGTCTGCCATTGAAGCTAAGGCACTGGATTTTAAAAAAGACAAGCAGGGAAATATCGTGTATTTGCTGTTGGATCGTCTGATTCATAAGCCGCACGAAAGCGTATTCGAATGCCATTTAAAAGACGTATGGGTGGATGGTTTTTCGGTTTCTGGCTGCGTGGTCAGTGAATTAAATCGCTTGGCAAAAAAGGGCTGAAATGGGCTTGCATTATTTTCCGGACGAATACAATGGACTAAACCGTCTTTTGAACAAAAGGAAAAGCCGATGAAATTCTCCGTAAACCGAGAGCAGATAGTAGGTCCACTGCAACAAATAGCTCGCATCATTGATAAAAGGCAGACCTGTACGATCCTTTCGAATGTACTTCTCCAATGTCGTGATAGCAAATTGGTTATCACTGCTACAGATCTTGAAGTTAAGATCGTCATTCAATTGAACCTGAACGATATCCGTGTAGAAGGCAATATAACTTTAGATGCACGAAAGGTACTGGATATTTGCAGGCTGTTACCTACCGGTAGCGACATCCATTTTGATTTGGAGGGTGACAAGATCAATCTGTCATCAGGAAGTTGCACTTATATACTGAACACGCTACCCGCTGATGATTTTCCGGAATTCAATCTCACGGAAGCAGACACTTGCTTCATTGTAAATGCAGGTAAATTGAAAGGCGGCCTTGATAAAACGGCTTTTTGCATGGCGATCAACAGTGAGAGGAATTACCTAAACGGGATAGAAATGACTATCAATGACTCCATGCTCAAGCTAGTAGCATCAGATGGTAATCGCTTGGCTGTTTACAAGGAAGATATTGGGTCAACAGGGCTCAACGCAAAAATCATAGTGCCCAAAAAGGCGGTTCAAGAATTAAGTTGTTTACTTGATGGATTGGAAGAAGATGTAGAAATTAGAGTTTCGAGAAACACCCTTGAGGCTTTATATAAAAACGTTGTTTTTTCTTCTAAGTTGGTGGCTGATAAGTTTCCGAATTTTGATCGCATAGTGAATCAATTGTTTTTGAATCCGATAATCGTAGATCGCGGGTTGTTAAAAGACTCGATAAAGCGGGTTGAGGTACTTTCCAACGAAAAATACAAAGGAGTGAG
>JAGXSU010000015.1 GCA_018333785.1 Methylomicrobium sp.
CAAAATCCTACGACTGGCCTCTGCCCCGCCGATTCCCGGCATACTGATGTCCATCAGGACTACATCCAGCTGGTTTTCGGCCAACAGTGCGAGGCATTCCTCACCTGAACCTGCAACGGCAATTACCGAAATATCCCCAGAGCCGTTGAGCAAAGATTCAACACCCGAACGAACAATTTCATGATCATCGACAAGTAACACTTTAATCATAATGCCTGAAATTCTCCTGATGGGCTTCGCTACTTGAAAAGTCTGATAATCTAAGATGCTCAGTTAATAGTTTGCCAAAATCGGATTGATATATCAATTTTTGTCGAATGACTTTAGATACCAGAAATAGTGTTTTTTCCTATCATCAAGATTTTTGAACACTTTCTGCCAAAAACACATTGGATTCTTTGTAACATTGTCCGCAGCTCCGCCTGAGTGCCCCACATCTTTTTAACCCTTGCCATTTTCCTTCACCAGTCGCTACATTACTATCTACATAATACGGACTGTCTGTTATCATCAAGCCATGAACAAATTCGACCTATTCAATTACACTGCATATAAAACCCGTTCGCTCAATTATTCAACGGCATTAGGGTTGATATTCAGCTTGCTTTTATTTTTATTTATCGTCTTTGTTGCCGCCAACGATGCCCGGTCATACCTCAACCTTTATGGACTTTTCATCGTCGTGATCGGAACCATCGCCGCAGTCTGTTTAAGCTACCCGCTGAGAGACATTAAACAAGGCATCAAGTCGGTCAAATTGATTTTCCTTTATGAAAGCCTGAATCCCGAGAAAGAAGCGGAGGAAATAATCTCTGTTTCGAAAATGTGGTTTAACCGAAATTTTGTCGCGATAGAGAATGTCATCGACACTATCAACAACCCTTATCTTAAAACCGGCTTTCAATTGGTGGTCGACCAAACACCGACTGAAGATATTTTATCCTTGTTAAAATGGCGAATCGCCCGACTCAGGGCCCAGGAAAAAGCAGAAGCCAATATCTTTCATAGTATGGCCGGATTTTCTCCGGCTTTCGGCATGCTCGGCACACTGGTTGGTCTGATTAACATGCTGGAAATAATTGATCTTAGAGACGTTGGCGCGATGAGTTTGAATATGGGCGTAGCGTTGATCACGACTTTTTACGGGTTGATTTTTGCCAATCTAATTTTCACTCCCATCGCGCTCAAGCTCGAAAGACGCACCGAGCAACGCATCATGATCATGAGCATGATCATGGAAGGCATCACGCTGATCGCGGAAAGACGTAGCCCTTCATTCGTTCGGGAGACCTTGCGCTCGTTTATCGTCCGCTATGAAAATGAACTCAATAACAGCTCAAACTAATCGCACAACAGCCTGTTTTTTCCGGTTATCTTTATGAATAAAGACCCCTTTCTAAAACTTGAGTCCTCCAAAATAATGGAAGATCTGTTAAATGATCCGGATCCATCCACCCGACAAAACTGGCTGCTCAGTTATCTGGACGTTTTTGTTTTGATAGTGATGCTGATCATTTCCCTTATTTCAGTCAGTGATATTAAAACAGAAGAAAAAGCCTCTTCTGCGCAAAAATCAAAACCGATTGTCACCCAGCAACCCGATGAGACGATTAAAAAACCGGCTCAAAAAATCATCACCGGCGTCGTCACCAAAGCCCAACCCAGCACTATTGAGCTCGAACAGGCCGATTCAGAAAAACTGACGAATGAAATTTTAACCGCCCCGGCCCCGGCTAACAAACCGATCGTTCCGGCCATTGAAACCATTGAAACAATAAGCGAGACAACGCCGGACATTGAAAACACAGAAAATCAACTGCAAATCAAATTGTCTGAAAAACTGGATCAATTAGGCCTGGATCAAAAAGTCAATCTTAAAGTCACTGAAGACTACGCCCAACTGGAAATTCAGGACAATATTCTGTTTGAGTCATCCAAGGCGATACTGACTAGCGGAGGACAAACTTTGCTCAATAGTCTTTCAGGACTTCTCAATCAGGCAACCGGGCTTATTTTTATTGAGGGCCACACCGATAACCGCCCCATTAAAACCAGGCAGTTTCCAACGAACTGGGAGCTGGGTGCCGCCAGAGCCACCAATGTATTGCACTATCTGACCACGCAAGGACTTGACGCCAAACGTCTACGGGCCGTGAGTTATGCCGACACACAACCGATTGCCGGTAACGATTCAGCCGAAGGCCGCCAAAAAAACCGTAGAGTCAGTTTATTACTGAAAATCCGTGAAAAAGACCTGTAGCGCCAAGACCCATGCTATCGCGACTGACACTGCTGACCATCCTTTTGTTGCCGGGATCTGTTCAATCAGAAGTTCAAGGCAATGCCTTTCCAGCTTTATTTCAACACCACTTTTTCACGCTTTCACAAGGCCCTGAACTCTTATGCACGACCAGTCATTCCGGACATTTCAAGAAAGCTCAGCTGCTTGAGATTATTGATTATTACGAAAAGCAGCAACCCGGATTACGGCAAACAGCGATCGATTTTTTAACCCGCCACTCTCACCCGGAACACCTTAGTCGTCTCCTGAAGATAAAAAGCGAATGCGAAGAAGATCAAGCCGATAGTCTGTGCGTTTTGGAAAATTATTGGGAAAGCCGCGAGGCGGCGTTACGGGCGTTAGCGCTTTTCTACGACACCAAAACGCTGATCAAACACAGCAATGACTTTGATTTACCCCGCTTTGAACCCGATCATCTCAGATTATTCGAAAAAGCCATTCGTAAAATACCGCCTTTTATGAGGGCATCCATGACGAAGGCAAAACCTATGAGCCAGCTAGAACAGGCCATTGAAACTCATCAAATAAAACCCTCCACACAAGCATTGATAAGAGAAGCGGCGCCGGATGATGCCGACACCCGTGTATGGCTGGACGGGACGCTGCCGTTGGCTATCGAGCCAGGGCTGGGCTTTCGCGCTCAGGTGGTCGCCCAAGTCTACAGCGGCAGCAACCGCGTTCTTATTACCATCCACAATTTTGACAAGGCCAAAGAAAAAAACGCGTACAGAGATATTGAACTCACTTATCTGGTCGACTTCAGATTACCGCTGATGGTCCATGAATTCGCTCATGTCATTGATAATTTTCATTTCTGGGATGGCAAAACGGAACTGTATTTTTTTCTGTGGTACAAAAAGTTGTCCAGCGATATTGTTAACATCTACGTGATCAAAGATGCCGATCTGGCACTTTGGCCATCAAAATGGTTTGAAGCTTTTGAATACATGTGGGAAGTCAATAACGGCCGCTACAATGGAAAAATCAATGAAAAATTAGCCGAATTGTTTGCGCAATATATTTTGATTCCCTTTCAGCTAAAAACACAATCACCGTCCAGCTACTCATGGCTTAAGGATGAAGTATTTAAAGGGATTGAATATCAGGGATACGAAGCCTGTATCAACCCCATCGTAAGAGAGCTGTCTTTCTGGGAAAAGGCAGTTGCCGCCCCGTTGGGAAAACGGTGAATACGGCCCTGACAGTTCAACCGATTTTTAAACCTGCAAAAAAGCCGACAGCTGCACTGACACCCCGCGAAGTGATTTGCGACAATCGTGAGACTAAATAATCACCGGATTGCTCTGCTACGTCAGCCGCACCCTTTGCCGCGTTTTCCAGATCGGCATCACTGATAGAAGCAATACCGTAATACTCAAAAATAAACATGGTAACGATAGCGGCGCCGCCGACAAATAGGGCCATTTTCAACATTTTTTTAGCAAAATAACCGACAGCAAGCCCCACAATAAACGGACCGCCCACGTTGGGGATCATAAAAGCGGAGGAAAGAAAATCAGAACCTTGTGTGCTTAACGCTTGATCTTTCATAGTGTCATGAGCTCATTACAAAAAAAGTGTGCAGATTATACGTCTCGATTGACTTCATTTGCTAGTCACTCAACAAACCCTTATGTTGGATACGTTGGCGTTCCTTGTAAGGCTTTTCAAACCTTAATAATTACGCTTAAAGTTCATACTGGCAATTGCCGACAGCTTTGCAGGGTAAACGCATTAAAATAATTAATATATCAATATGTTACCGGTTGCTTAGAACGTATAGACAATTTAGTTTAACTGGTGGTGCCTCGCGCTGGGGCCCGTTTGGCCGCGCCGAGCACTGGCGATTTTGCCGAGAACAGCCCGCTAGGGGAGCGGCAGGGATGCCGCTCGTTTTCGGATGGCTAGGGATAGCCCTTCCGAAAACCCTCGGTAAAATCGTCAGCGCGCAGGAAACAGCGGCCTTCGGGTGTCTTTTCTTTTGGATACTTTTCTTTGGACAAGCAAAGACAAAATCGTCAGGAACGATTTTGAACAGCTTTAGCTGGCCCGAAGGGCGAAACCCAAGGATGGGTTTCGTAGCAGTATCGCGGTTGTCGGTCCGCGAACCGACTCCACATAAGCGTCGCGATAGCGACACAAAGCCTTTTTAGGTTTCAAATAAACCAAATCTTATAGTTAATCCGGAAAAAGGAATATTTTAACTATCTGATTTTCCATATTGTATTAATGCGTTTGCCCTGGACAGCTTTACAGCCAAACAGAGATTAAAAAAATCCAGTGGTATAATGAAACTACTTAAAGATTCGGCTTCCTGACGAAACAATCAGTGTGTATTCAGCGGAGCAAAAAACAAAGGTGATGCTACACGCAGGTTGCGGTTGGCGATAGCCAGCCCAAGCCCAACATCAAAGGCTCAATAATTTAATAAATCGAATAGCGAACGCCGTAAATCAAGAACTTGTTCTTAGCCAGACAGTCGAAAAAAACCGAGAACGGTTACTTTTTCAATCCTTACATTACTACCCAAGATACCCCTCTGCCGAAAATGAAGAAAACCTATTACCTGTTAATCACTGCCCTGATCCCGATTTTGATCGTGGTTGCGGTGTATTTAGCTCCAACTCAACAGCAAAAATCCGGCATTAACCCGCCGGGAACCCTCATCGGCATCGCAGGAGAAACCAGTGGCGCCGAAAAGCCTTGTTCCAATGAACATCCTGAATGGCGGGAAGAACAAGTCATTGACGGCGTGAAGATTGAAGCATCCAAACTTTGCGAACCGGATAATCCTTATGACATTGCAGCATCAGTAAAAGGAATCAATAACCTGTCGATGCACAGTTTGATGCAAACTCATATGGCCCAGGATGCCTTGACAAAAACCGACGATCTGGACGGTGACGGCGATCCTGATGTCATCCATATCAAACTGGAAGTGATTGAACTCAACGGCGCAACGCCTGAAGGCGAGTTTTTGATCAACACGTTCGATATCGCGCCCGGCATACAACCCGGATTATGGGTTTACGCGCCCAAATCGGTAGGCATGGGTGTCAAAAACTTCAATTCCCCGGTTGCCAATCCCATGCTGAGAGCGCCATCACCGGTCATCCGCGTCGAGCAAGGCGACAAGGTGATGATTACGCTGGAAAACACACATTACTTACCCCACACCATTCATTTGCATGGCGTCGATCATCCCTGGCATACGGCCAATGGCGACAATGACGGCGGCGAAGAGCATCCGGTGTTTCCGGGCAAAAACCATACTTATGAAATCCAGACCCGCCATGCAGGAACGATGTTCTATCACTGCCATGTCCAGACCGCCCAACACTTTGCGATGGGTTTGAACGGAATGATTGTGGTCGAGGAAAACCGGCCCAACAACTGGGTACAAACGTTTAACATCGGCGCCGGACAAGTCCGTCACCTTTCCGTCGCTGTCAAGGAAACCGCAGCGCAGGAATACGATCTGTATTATCAGTCGGTGGACAAACGTCTGGCTCAGATCATTCAAAACGCCAATGATCCCAGGCTTATTGCGCACAGAATGTCCAGGGAATACAACATCACCGAATCATTTGAAAATTATTTCATGTTGAACGGACGTTCATTTCCTTACACCTTGCGTGAAAGTTTAATTGTTGCCGGTGAGAACGAAAAAATAAAATTGCGACTGGCCAACGCTCAGCGCTCTTCTGTCGCGATCCATTTTCACGGACATAAAGCGGCAATAACGGCTTATGATGGCGTAGAGGCTCCAGCGGGGCTGCAAATCACGCGGGATGTGTTTGATATAGCTCCGGCGCAACGCATTGACTTATTGCTTAAAACAGTCAACGACGGTTTAAACAGTTATGGACCCGGCCTTTGGATGTTTCATGACCACGTCGAAACCGGAACGACGACCGACGGCATGGAACCGGGCGGTAACATGTCCATATTAGCCTACGAACAGTTACTCGATGAGCAAGGCATGCCAACCCATCATGACGCCGTCTTTGATCAGGTGTTCAATAAAAATTACTATGCGAAGAAAAAAGCCGTCTGGGGTGAAGGTGACTTCGCTCATTTCCTGGGTGAAGCCGGTCAATTTGCGCCTGATTATCTGTTGATCATCGTTTTTGGACTGGTATGCGGCTTGGCCATAGGTCTAGCTATTTTCCTCGTGATCGTTCTGAAAAGGAGAAACGCCCAATGAAGATCAACCCATTACTCAAGTTCGTTCTGATCAGCCTTATGACATTGGGTTATGCGGGGTTATCAGCGGCCATGATGGACCATGGCGGCATGATGATGGACGAAACAGGCATGATCATGAATGCCAACAAGGATAAAGTGCCTCAGGATTGCCAAAAAATTGCCGGGGATGTCGACATTACTATCCGCGCGGGCCATGAACATGCCCAGAAGTTCAACGGAAAAATGTATGCTTTTGATCAGCAAGAGTGGGATGTTGCGCCGTGTTCACGCATCAATATCACCTTTATCAATGATGATCAGATTCGCCATCAATTGATGATTCACGGATTACCCGGCTACCTCTACCCGCAGGGCATGTTTCATCTGGAGTTGTACGGAAAAGGTGAACTCAAGGCATCGCTGATTGTGCCCGCCCAGAAAAAAACCTATCTGGTTCATTGCGAAATCCCACAGCACATGGAAAAAGGCATGAAAGCGCAACTCAAGGTGGATGGCGGGGACGTCGATTTGCCCGGCATTCCGGGCATAAGCGAGCCGGTTAAAGCCGATATTTACCCGGTAGACTGGAACAACTCTACCTTTGCAGTGCTGTTTTTTTCATGTTTGGTTGGTATTGCCGCGCCCTATTTTCTGATGCGCTCATTAAAAAAATCAAATCAGCCGAGTGAGAAAAGTAACGGGTAACCACTCGCTCGCTTTGAATTAAGGGTGCAGGTGCTTGATTTCAAAGGACGCATCAATACGTCCCTTTAGCTCTCTGCAACATCCCTGTTGCAGAAGCCTTTTCAATCAACCACCTACACCCAGTAAAACTGGAGGGGGTGAGCAGATACAGTAAAGGGATTGAATATCGTTACTTGGCCAACAAGAGTGCAATGATAAAGCACAGAATTAAACAAATGGATTTCCAGAAAAGCACTGGATTGCGCTCCATAAGCGGCGGGCGGGTTTTATTCAGGTAGTCTTTGTTGGGATGGCGCAGGTCGAATATAAACTCGGAGACTTCCTGATAGCGCTTGTGTGGATCGGGATGAACGGCCTTCTTGATGGCTTCATCGATCCAAGCAGGAATTTCCCGGCTATTTTCAGGGAGAGGCTGGTATTTTAATTTCCTTTGCTCTGCTCGGGTTTTGGTTTTGGCCACTTGAGTTCCGTAAGGCAAGCTTCCAGTCTGCATTTGATAAGCTATAACACCCAAAGAAAAAATATCCGAGCCCGATGATCCAGGCTCTCCAAGCAAGTATTCCGGGGCACTGTATTGAGCCGTACCCAGTAAATTGCTCCGTTCGATGGGGCTGGTGATTTCCATGATACCGGCCACGCGGGTAGAACCAAAATCTATGATTTTTACCGTGCCGGTCTTATCGATCATGATATTGCCTGGCCGCAGATCCTGATGAAGCATTTCCAGGCGGTGAAAAGCTCGCAACCCTTTGGCAATTTGTTCGACTATACCGCGGACTGTTTCCAGGTCTGGCTTCGGGTTATCGATCATCCACTGAGTCAATGTCTGGCCATCAATGAATTCCATGGCGATATACAGAAAATGGCGCTTTCGGGTCTGCAAGCAAGGCTTGAGTACATAGGCACTGTTAATGCGCCTGGCAATCCACTCTTCCATCAGAAAACGTTCCAGATAAGCCGGATCATCCCTTAGGTCAATTGACGGAGTTTTTAGAATAACCGGCCTATCTGTTTCGCTATCCACTGCGAGATAAACGTGGCTGCGACTGCTGGCATGGACTTCCCTGATAATGGTGTAACCATCAAAAACCGCTCTTGCTTCCAGTATCGGTGGAAACGGCAATTCGGTTAACTGCTGATACAGCTCTTTGGCATCCTGACTCGGCAATTGCTCAATTCTGACAATCTGAACAGTAAGATTATCCGTACTGCCTAGCTGGTAGGCATCGTCCACAATGGCTTTGGCCGCAGCATCCAGATCATTGCCGTACTGATGAATAGCATTGATTATGAAAAGATCAGGGGTAAATTCATAAATACCGTCTGTCGCAAATACGAAAATATCCCCTTCATCGACTGACAGCGTTTGATAATCAATCTCCAGATAGGGATTGATTCCCAAAGCACGACTGAGATAGCTTTTGTCCTTGGACAACCAAAACCGATGATCATGGGTCAATTGTTCAAGCCCGTTTTCATGCAGGCGGTAGATTCGCGTGTCACCCACATGAAAAATATGCGCAGTTGTCGACTTGATAACCATGGCGCTCAAGGTGCACACATAGCCTCTGTCTTTATCGTAGCGGTACTGGCTTTGCTGGGACTGTGAATGTAACCAGGAATTGGTTGCCGTCAAAACCCGTTGCGCCGACTTCTTGACCGACCAGGCTTCGGAGGTGCAAAAATAATCCTCCAGAAACCCCTTGACAGTCGCTTCGCTGGCAATATGACTCACGTCACTGCTACTGATCCCATCGGCCAAGGCAATGGCAATTCCTTTTGCACTTAACAGAGGTTCCTTAGGACTGTAAACGCCGTGAAAATCCTGGTTAATTGCCTTGCGGCCTTTGTCAGAATGCTGCCCTACCGATATTTTTAATTGACCGGACATTTATTCAGGCCAAAGCGGCCTCAGTAACTCTTGTAAGGAAGAAATTTGCCGCTCATCACGATCTTGACGCGGTCTCCTTTGGGGTCAGGTTCGCGCTGAAGGTCCATGCTGAAATCGATAGCGCTCATAATGCCGTCACCAAACTCTTCGTGGATCAATGCCTTAAAGGTAGTGCCGTAAACGCTGACCAGTTCGTAGAAACGGTAAATCAGCGGATCGGTCGGTACCGACGTAGGGAGCGACCCCTTGTAGGGAACCACTTGTAATTGATCGACAGCGTCTGCGGGCAAGTCCAGCGCATCGCCAATCTTGACGGCTTGTTCAGCGGTCAATGTCATCTGTCCAAGCAAAGCGGCGGTTGTCCACTCCTTGCTCTGTCCTATAACTTCAGCCAGCTGAGGCCAAGTCAGTTGTTTACGCAGTTTTTGCAAGATGACTAATTCGGTAACTTCGTTGCGTGTCATGATAAATTCCTTTAAAAATTAGAACGATTATTGAGGAGTCTCGGCAATTGAATATCTGAGACGCTATTATCTTGAAACTGCTTAGTTGAACGCACGTTTAGGCGCTGTTTTGATATGCGTTGAATATAACGTCAAACCGGTAAACGCCAATCCGCCAACCAAATTACCCAAAACCGTTGGAATTTCATTCCAGACAAAGTAATCCATAATCGAGAAATTGCCACCCATGATTAAACCGGATGGAAACAAAAACATGTTGACGACCGAGTGCTCGAAAGTCATTGCAAAGAACAGCATAATGGGCATCCACATCGCGATGACCTTACCGCTAACAGTCGTGGAAATCATCGCCCCGACCACACCCGTAGACACCATCCAGTTACACAGCATGCCTCTGATAAAGATGGTACACCAACCGGCCACGCCGTATTTTGCATAGCCCAGCGTCCGTGCTTCGCCGATACCGGCAAGCTTTTTGCCTACAGCATCGGGCTCAACGGAGAAACCATAAGTAAACACGATTCCCATCATGACCGCGACGGTAAGCGCACCTAAAAAATTGCCGGTAAAAACCAGGCCCCAGTTCCTTAAAATACCTCCCAATGTTACGCCTGGACGTTTATCAAGCCATGCAAGCGGCGTTAAAACAAAAACACCGGTCAAAAGATCGAAGCCTAATAAATACAGCATACAAAAACCGACGGGAAACAATATTGCACCGAAGATCGGCGATCCGGTCTGGACAGTAATGGTGACCGCAAACACTGCAGCCAGCGCCAGGATTGCACCGGCCATATAAGCCCTGATCAACGTGTCTCGGGTAGACATGAATACTTTTGATTCACCCGCATCAACCATCTTGGTCACAAATTCTGAAGGAACTAAATAGGACATAATTTTTTCTCCAAATCTAAAATAATAGGTATCGTTCAATTAAGAACATTTCTATGAATATTGGTAAATGAACCAAAATAATTTCTATTCCAATCCTGCTATCGCTGAAACTCCTGGAATCGAAGCGTCAACGAAGGCAAGCTTTTGTGGAAACTTCCACCGGAACTCGGCCGTTACGCTCTCACGCAGCCATTCGAATTCCTCTCGCCTCATACCGCATTTCATGTCCCCCCTTAGCTAACATAGGACGCTATTTCCCTCCTCTTTGATTGACTCAACTTCTATTCGGGCAGGCTTCTGCCCTACCCCCATAGACGCAAACTATTGCGTCTCTACCAGGATTTAAAACCCACCCTGATTTCATCCCCGGGTATTCATGCCACCCAGATCAATCGTGCCTTCGGCAAACAGCACCGCTTCGCCGCCGACGCGGAGGGTCAGGAACTCGGCGCCTTTATGATCCATTTCCAGATTGATGACGCTGCGCCGGGAGTCGGCATCACCGCGGTCCACGGCAAAGGTCTGGGTGCCTTTGCGGGTGTGTTCGAACGAGCACAGGTAGGCGCAGAACGCCGGTAAGGCGCTGCCTACCGGCGGGTCTTCGGTGAGGCCGATGCGCGGGCCGACTAAGCGCAGGTTGAAGTCGGCATCGGGATAAGGTGATTTCGGCGCAAACACTAAGATCTCCTGGGCGGCGGTCTGCGGCGCGGTGGATTGGCTCCAGGCGTTGTAATCGAAGCGGGCTTTGCGCACCGTTTCATACTGCCAGACCGGTACGATCAGGTAGGGATAGCCGCAGGAGACCAGCCGGGGCGAATATTTCTTGTGGTCGAGTTCGGCCTGGTCCAGGCCTAAAAAGCCGACCAGTTCGTCGTCGCTGGGCGCAAAGCGGTCGACGATGGCGCTGACTTTGCGGGTAAATTGCACAAAATAGGGAATGCCGTCCCGGCTGGAGATGTTGACTTCAACGTTTCCGGCATTTTGTTCGAAGCTCAGCGAGGTGACCGGGGCCGAGACGTCAATGTCGCCGCAGCAGGCCAGCACATAGGCGGCGGCTATGATCGGATGGCCGCCGAAGTTGACTTCGGCTAACGGGGAAAAAATCCGCATGCGCCGGGTCTGGGCATTGTTCAGTTTATGAAAAATGAAGACGGTTTCGGACAGGTTCAGTTCTTTGGCGATCAGCGCCATGGTGTCGGCATTCAGGCCGTCCGCATTGGGAAACACGGCGATCTGGGCGCCATTGAACAGGCGCCGGGTAAAGACGTCGGCAATGCAGTAATGGTATTTCATGGCGCCTCCTGAACGCAGACCGCGACCCGCTGGTTGGCGATCCGGGTCGGGTAGGTGGCGACTTTGACGGTTTCATCTTCAAAACACACGCCGGTGACCAAATTGAAATGCTGCTTGTACAGCGGCGAGGCGACCATCGGCTGGCCGCCGATATCGCCGATCATGCCG
>JAGXSU010000016.1 GCA_018333785.1 Methylomicrobium sp.
AACCCACATGCACTTTGGCCACCTGTGGCAGCATGCGGGCAAACACGGCAATCAACACTAACAGTTTTTCCAATGGACTGTGCAACATCACGATGGATACATAGGTCAGGACAGCCAAAGCCAGAGCGCCCACAAGTCGATAAACCGATTGCAGTCGACTTCTGATGACATAAAACGCGTGCAAATGCGCTCTGAGATCCCTAACGGCATGGGAAAACTGCTGCAAATAAACCTCAGCCTCGCCATGAATTTTGATCAGTTTCAGTCCACCGATAAACTCCTGAACTTCATTGGACAAATTTTTATTGGCCCGACTAATCTCGATGCCATTTTGTCTGGATGCATGACTGAAGAAACGTAACCCCCACCAAAGTAAAATCCCCATCAGCAAAGCCATCATCGAAATAAACGGAGACAACTCGAATGCGACCACCAAGTACACGGGAAACAAGGCAAATTGACTAAACAATTGCAGAAAGAATAACGTGCCCATACCGACGCGTTGCAAGTCATTGGTGAGCACACTGACAAATTCGCTGCTATGGTGCTGGGTGAGAAATTGCCATCGGGATTCGGCCAAGGCCCGAAACAAGGACTCGCGCATATGGTCGACAAATCGCAGTTGCAGAATTGGCGAGTGTTGTTCACGGTAAGTCACCAATACGGATTGCACAACAATCAAGCCGATAAACACAGACAGCGTGGCCAATAGACGTTGATCGGCTGGTAAGCTGTCCAACCAATCAGCCACAACTGGCATAGCGGTGGTTTCCTGAATCTGAATACTACTTTGATATTGATAAATCTGCTGCAATAGAGGTAACAACGCCATAAAACCAATGCCTTCGAAAGCAGCTGCCGCAATATTCAGTAACAAGTTGTAGGACAGCGACAATGCATCAAATTGCCATAAGGCTTGCAAATATTTACCCAGGGATGATTTAAAGACCATGCTGATTAAATGACTTAAAATGATCGACATTCCATAACCCGTAGTGAACAAGCCCGTTTAAAACCATGCAATTACCAAACACAACCGTTTTGAGACAAAAGTTTAAAGCGCTACAAGTCCGGCACTGGCGTGAAAAGTTTTGGTTGGGCCCGGCGTTTTTGTTGTTGGGCATCATGAGAGGGATTTTGTTGATTGTGCCATTCAAAAGGGTCGCGCGGTATTTGGGACAGGATATGCAAAACATCCCAGTGATACCTTTAGCCTGCCCCCGGCATAAAGTCATCGCCGACCATATCGGCAAGGCTATACGTACTTCGGCTAACTACACGCCCTGGGAATCAAAATGCCTGGCGCAAGCAATGACAGCCCGCATCATACTGGGTATCCATGATATTCCCTACGCACTATTTTTAGGGGTAAACAAACAAAAGCTGACCGATATGACAGCCCATGCCTGGGTTTGTGTGGATCGTGTTCCTGTTACCGGCGGCGATGGTTTTGCTGGCTATACCGTGGTAAGCACTTTTGTCGCGAACGATTGTTTTTCAGAGCAACCACTTTAGACGCAGCAACCGCATCATCATTTAGACGACACGCAACATATGTTTTTCCTGCATTTGCCGCAACAAGGCCAAGACTTCCCTTTCGCAACGCTCGGTCTCGACATCATAACGCTGCTTTAAATCAGCGCATAAATCAGCCACCAAAACCGGCTCGGCCAAACGCTGCCAAATATCACTGGCAATAGCGTTCAAACCATAGTATTCGCCACTGTCCAAATCAATCATCACCCACTCATTGTCAACTTGGCTACCGGTCAAATGTTCGGAACGCACCAAACGGGTTTCCAGTGTCAAATTTTGTTTATCGTTCATCGTGTTATCTCATGTCCAATCGATTTAATCCGTCAAGGCTACCTCATAGATCAGACCTGGAAATCTGCTTCCAGGCGCTCGATCAATTGAAGGATACCGGTTTCAGTCCCCTCGCGGGGTCTGCGCACAGCAACTACCCTGACCCGATTGGACAGGGAAACCAATTGCTGGAAATGTATCTTGTGGAGCCCCATGCGTTTCAACGTCAGGTTCTGCCAAGTATGATCCAACAGGGCGTGAAATTTGGCTGCATTATGCAGTTCTTCAAATGAAACCTGGGGCTGGTCATGCACCTCTAGTTGATAGATGGTGTGCAACGGGATACTGTCGGCAACTTGGCGCCCGCCAGCTGCAGAAACGATGAATTTGTCCAATTGTTCCCGCACCCGCGGCAAAACGTCGGTTGCTAAACCCAAAGCTTCGGCACTGTCCGCCCATAATTTGTAAAGAGGCACGCCGGGAAACACACTGGGTTCGTCCGGTCCTTCCAAGCAAATAGACGCTAAATCATCACAAATCATAGGGTAGCCGCGTTTGACCAAGGCGGCCAGCGTGGTGGATTTACCCGCACCGGAATGACCGACAAACAATCGGGCACCCTGCGGAGTGACAATACCGCTACCATGCAATGGCAGCAGGCCACGCTGATGCAAAACAAAAGCCGCCACAGCTCCCATTAAAATCAACTTCATCATTTGGGTATCACTACCAGGTTCTGGATGTAAGCGCACCCATCTACCTGCACAGACTTGAAAAGTCGCAACACCTTCCACCATGAAAATCACTTCATTTGCATCGACACGACTGAGCCTTCCTTGGTTTTCCGGATCGGCGCTAATGGTAGGCAAATGGGCAAATTCCACCATCACATCCGCAATACATGCGTCTGTAGCCGACGTAAAGGCAGAAAACTCAAATGGAAAATGCCAGCGCAGGCCAAAAGCGTGGTGGGTAGCTAATTTGAAAGATGGATCATCCGTAACGGGCAAATCAGACACAAATAGGTAAGAGAGAAAGAACTTGGATGAATTTAAGAAATGATTTAAACATTCCCGTTTATAAACGGGAATGTTTTTGATTTTATATAGTTATGTGCAAGGATTTGAAGCATCACAAACAACTTTGGTATCAATACTAATCTGTATACTGTTTAATTCCGGAGTTTGCCAGGGATTGAGCGGTTTTGAGATTTTCGACTGATCGGAATCGTCGGATTCTAGGGTTACATGTTCATTAATTGACATCTTTATTTCCTTTTGTTGATAAGGACAAATCTCTCAGAAATGGCCAAATTCGGCTTAGAAGCCTAAACTCAAAACAATTTTTGGCAAAACTGATTAACCTACTAACTGGGGCCCCGATCCCACCTGAGCTTCGGTTGAAATATTAATATCCAAGACTTGAATTTCAGGAATGATCCAGGGCAATTTTGACTGGCTTTCTGCGTCTAATTGCTCAATATTGACTTGGTTTTCGGTTCTATCGGTTTTTAGCATAACTATTACTCATATCAATCATTTTGAAAATATACACCTATTAAATGCATCACCGGTATCCGGTTCACTTTAAGACCAAATAGCCAAACTTGCATTGATGGCTAATTAATTTAGCGATTGCACGGGTTTGATATATTCGAGGTGGCAAATTTTTTCCGGTGTTACAAACAGCTATCTCAATCTACACGGGTACCTGATTTGAACCTGGATCCACTTCTGTATCCAGTTTCACATTTAAAACTATCATTTCAGGATCTGTCCACACCTGTTTAGCTCGTTCTGCAGCAGTTTGGGTATCATGATCAGCGACGTTTGGTTGTTTGCCATCGTTATTAATATCTTTCTCCAATAATGAGGAGGAGGCTACGGTTGATTATACTATCACAATCTCCCAACCCCCCATCCAATCAGTAAAGTAATAATTATAGATGAAGTTTCCCAGTTTTTTTAGGGTTGTCCTCGCTTGTTAGAGAGCGTTGTTTGTATTAATGGTTAGCGTGGTCCCGTCGGGATTGCCGGACTAATCCGCTGGGAGCGGATTGGCACTCGCCCGAAGGGTGCCTAGCAGGACAGCCCGGCTGAGCCCAGAAGTCATGGATGGCGAGGGCTGTAGCACGTCCTTATGTCCGGAATCCCGGCAATCCCGGCAATCCCTGCCAGGATGACGCCTCAGCCTCACGCGACAGTGCTTTATCAAATAGATTTGCCAGCGTTTACGCAGACTCTATCGATAATTCCTGCAGCCCAAGCATGATGGCTGTCCTTTTTTGAAATTATTGGGAAACTTCAGACTATAGATCCAGCCAATTTTTAAGTAATTTGGCTCTTTGCAATTCGTCACGTTGCTGGCGGTCACCGAACAACAAGTTGACCAGTTTGCGCGCGTGATCCTTGACCAAGCGTTGCCAATGTTTGACATACAATGAGTATATGGAAGCGTGTGGATCATGTTGCTTAAACATAGACTCAATCACCTCGGGAGAAGGACACACTCTAGCCATCAAAACTAACAGCTTTTTCCGCCAGCTACGTTCGTCAAGCATGCGCACGATGTTGGGGGTCAAGCTATCGTGGATTTCCTGCCCAGAAAATACAGCATCCAAAGCCGCTGCAGTGACCGCTGCGCCAACACATGTAGGGTTCAACACCTGCATGATCGCAAGTGGTGGGCTGACACCCAGATGCACTCTAACCAGCTCAAGTGTCAATCCGACTCCTCGCTGCCAACCCAAGTCTTGAGCAGAATCCAAAAAATAATCCCATTCAATCGGACGTGGTGGACGATAAATCATTTTGGCCACATCAAGCAAAGCCCTGGGGCCAACATACAAAAAACGATGATGTAGGGCAGTGTGAAAGCACAGATAAAGCAAATGATCTTCTAAGCACAGGC
This sequence comes from Methylomicrobium sp., assembly GCA_018333785.1. Taxonomy (GTDB): domain Bacteria; phylum Pseudomonadota; class Gammaproteobacteria; order Methylococcales; family Methylomonadaceae; genus Methylicorpusculum. Next base: position 4,717 of record JAGXSU010000016.1, read on the forward strand.
TCAAGCAAGGCAAACCAGCAACCATAGAGTATTCAGCACGCTGCCACAGCCTTGCTTCATCAATTGGATTTTCCTCACCAGGACGGGTAAAAGACCAATGAATATCAAAACTGGGTTTATTGTCAGCATAAAGCGGGATTTCATTTTGCAGACGCATCAACTCAACCATATCCCCTTCAGACACGGGGGTGGTCAAGCCCAGCTCACGGGCAATCTTCAAAAATTTTGGCATGTCCTGCGGATGCAGCATCAAATCGATATCGCCACTGTTACGTGCCTTCAAATCACCGTATACGACCTCAGTCAGCCACAGGCCTTTCAGCAACATCACGGGCACATCCGCATCACGACAGGCAAGCAATATTTTATGCAGTTGATGCTGTTGCCAAAGATTATGCATCAATGTTGCCCGCACGGTTTCCGCCAGTTGATTATGGCAGGCCTTTGGCAGCGATGAACCAATTTGTGCGCCTGTGGCGAGAAAGCTTTGCAACTGATAAGTCAATCGAAAATAGATAGCTTCGTCCACGATGATCTGCCAGTCTTGAGCAGACAATTGGCCTAGTTGAGATACTGCTGGCTTTTGCTGGTCAACGTGAAGTATGTCGAGCAAAAAATGACTGAATTGCGGCTTCATAAGCACCTGCGTTTGAGCTCAAACACATAGCCATAACGTAAACAAGTATGCCAATTATGGAATATAAGCAATCTACACCTTATCGTTGTTGGGGATTGACCTGAGTTTCTTCGGGTATTTGATAAATCGAGGATAGTTTATGGTCGGTAAATGTCAACGCAGTTGTCGCATGAGTTGAAAATTAATGAACGGTAGTGTCGGTATTTTTTTACCGCAATTTCGGTCGGCTGATCGGTCAGCATCAATCGGTCGATCTGGTTTTAAAGTGGCTAAAATAGATCTCAAGGCAGCCTATCTGAGATACCAGGGTATGCATTTATATCACAACCAAATTGATTCTTGTTCCAACGCTTTGCCGTAGTGCTGTGACAACCGTCCTAACTTAATAAAATCATCAGTGAGTGCATTCATGGCACTCAGTCTCGCGAAAGCATTTTCAAAGTGAATTCGATTTTTTGACCAAGTGTCCTTGTTACCAAAAGTTGCCAATTTATCTTCCCAATTAGGCAGCCAATAGAATTGTAGGTTCGTTTCAGGATGAAGAGCGTCCAGTAACCTGACGTAGTTGGATAAGCCGATGCCATCATAATCTGGGAATAAAATTACATTTTCGGTTCGTTTTTGTGCTGAAAACCATTGCAATAATACGTCTGATAACTGCCCAGCATAATAGGCCAGACATCCCTTAAAAGTTAAAGGTAACCAATCGTATCGATCAAACAACGCTTGATTTTCAACTAATAAAATGGGGCCGTTGCACTGCCAACTATG
>JAGXSU010000017.1 GCA_018333785.1 Methylomicrobium sp.
GCGCAAAAGCGATTGCCCTTGAACAGTCCGGGCAAACCGTGATTGCCATTGGCAGCGAGCGGCACATTTGCGGCTTGATTGCCGTCGCCGATCAACCTCGCGACCAAATCGAATCGATTTTGCAATCCCTGAGACAAACAGGGATCGAACATCTGGCCATGTTGACCGGCGATAATCAGGTGACGGCCAACAACATCGCGGCTCAAATCGGTATCGATGAAGTGCATGCCGAATTGCTGCCGGCCGATAAAGTTGAGATTGTCAGTCAAATGGTCGAGAAATATGGCCAGGTGGCGATGATCGGCGATGGCATCAATGATGCTCCGGCGTTAGGCCGTGCTAATCTGGGCATTGCGATGGGGGTGTTGGGTTCGGATGCGGCGATTGAAATAGCGGATATTGCCTTAATGGGAGATGACCTTTCCAAGCTTCCCTGGCTGATTGTTCATTCCAAAAGAACGCTGGCCATTATCCGGCAAAACATTGTTTTCGCACTTACGATCAAAGCCGCGTTTGCAGTGTTGGCTTTTGCAGGTTTGGCAACCTTATGGGAAGCCGTTGCAGCCGATATGGGGGCTTCTTTGTTGGTGGTTGCCAACGGATTGAGGCTGCTCCATACCAAATAAGATTTTCTTAGAGTCCGTCAGCAACAAATAAAATATCCGTTTCTATGCTCGGCAGGTCGGTGAAGATGTTATCCACCCTGGCATGCCGTGTTCCGCGCATCCCCCGTATATAGCACCAGCCTATTCACGGTGGCACAAAAAACTTGTGCCACTCTCTGAGCTTATTCTTTACCTGTTACCATAATCAGACTGGGTCGCCTGGAGTAAATACTCACTGTTGTATTTATCATGCATCGCTCTTGTTATGGTTAATGCTGCATCATAGGCTGGCCTCCTGTGCAGCAATCGTCATCCATCATCATCTCGTGCATGTGCTGCATGTGTTGCATGTGTTGATCCATCATCTGCCTGCGCTCTTGGGGTTTCTTCGTCTGGCGTATTTCGGCTAGTTCCTTTTCCATTTGTTTCAGTTGTTCCTGCATCTCCTGTTCGGTCATTGTCTTCTGTTTTTCTTCAGCAGCATTCGCGAAGGGGCCGCTCGATGCAAGAAAAACGACTAGGAATAATAGGGCTTGTGTTTTCATGTTAATCTCCTTACGGGCTGATTAGAAAAGTGGGACATTATCACTAGTACCCTAAAGCATTAATCGAAATATCCGTCCGCCTGAATCTCAATTTTCGTAGCTAAAAGCTCCAGATAAACCTTCGAGTTTACGACTTTTAACAAGGCCAATAGTTCAGCAATAACTGTTAAAGCTTCTGAGATATTATTCTCTATGAAATACATAGAGCTGCTCTAAATACAAAAAAAATATGCTGAACTGGTCGCCTATGATACGTTGGATACAATGAACAAATTGACTGAGGCGACCACGGCAGCCGGGCATCCGTCTTTGATCAGGAAGGCCAATTAATGAATGCCATCATTCTCGAATCGATAATCACCTGCCCATAGTGCGGGCAGGTTAAAACGGAAACGATGCCTCCAGTTTTTCGATTAATTAATAGATTGATAGTATCTTAAATTCGCTATTTCGCTATGGCTTTAACTCTGCCGCCAATTCACGATGCATCTTCGCCATTTCCAAGTTTTCTTCATCGGCCTGACTATAGATCCGAATCAGCTTTTTACAATGGACCCCGAACCCGGTTGCCTCCTGCCTGCCAAACAACCACGGCTCGCGCTCGTATTGACTCAGGATTTTCTTGTGTTCCTCATTTTCCGTTTTTTCCTTGAAGGATTCCCAAGCATAAGAACCAATCAAGGCCTTTCGAACACCGAGTTTTGAATTCAGCCCCCAAGCATATAAGGCTTAGTTCTTCACTTGGCTAGTGCATCGCTTTTGGCTTTCGTCATCCCCAAGCATTAGAGATGATCGAAATGCTTTCGGCAAGTTCATTATACGCGAGCGTTTTGTGCAGACCGAACCATGTCTGCGGCCATTGCATCACCGATATGTCTCAGACCTTGAGCCAATAAACCGATCATTTTTTCTTCGGCGGCTTTGCTTTCTGAGTCTTCCATGTGGATTGCTTTAGATCCGTGTTTCATGACGGATTTAAGCTTTTTGCCCAGGACACCGGGCATTTGCATGGCACTTTTGTCAAAGTGTTCGGCAGCTTGTTCGACAATGGCTTCAATATCGCTACCGTCACGAATGAATGAATCAGGAGCCTTGTGATCTGGAGCAAAAATGAAAGCGGTTGACGCTTGATTTGCTGAAACGTTGGCAATGCTGATAATTATGCTAACTGGGTCTACATTGGCGGCGCCGCAGATTAAAGCGCCAGATGCGATGGTGGCTTTTGCTAGAGTGAACTTGGCCTGTCTCCTTGTGTTCGAGGCAGGGACTTTGAGGTTATTAGATCGTGGAGGGCTGGCAGATTTTATTTGCTAGTCACGCGACTCTGGTAATCCCGCTGTCCCTGACAAATTGTCATGGATCGGTGACTTTGCTAACCTGCATATGCAGGGCATCGTATAGATATTTTATCATTTTCAAACTCAGAGGACTGATGTGTCTAGAACCACCCAGACAGCATACTTAATTCCAAAATTTATAGACAAATGCCAACAGACTTTACATTGTGATTAGCATGAGCATCGCTATAATGCCGTATTCTTTTCAACTTTCAGTGTCGCTCCCTGTTAAACGACTGGCAAGATGGTATAGATATTGCTTTATGTTTGCCCGTTATATACAAATTTCTGTCAACTGGTTTGGAATATGGTGATGAAAAATAAACTATTCATTGTTCTAGTATTATTGTTCGGAGTGTTAGTAGCCTGTAGCGAGATAAAATCGCATCCGATGGATATGAGCGTAGCCGTGCGAAACGCGGGAACCAAAGCCGATCATGAGGCGCTGGCTGAGCATTATGATGCAACAGCGAACGAAATGCAGGCCAAAGTTGAGGAACACAAAAAGCTTCTCGAACAATATCAGGCGAAAAGTTATTTGTATGGCAGACAAGCACCAATTTTTGAACAACACTGTCAAACTTTGATAGGCGTCTATCAGAACGCCGTAACCGAGAACCACGCGATGGCCGAGTTACATCGGACAATGGCGCAGTAATAATGTTAAGAGACTTGGTGCGCTTTTTGGCGTAAGGGCGCACCAATTCAGAGCGAAGTAACTATGAAATAATACTTGCTGGGATGTCATTCGATAACAAAAACACATGATTTTTCTGAGGCTTGGATATTATCCGAGCTTTTAACAGGTTTTGCGCACATTGTTGGTGCAATAATCTTTGTTTTGGTACGTAATTGCCCTTTGTTGAACTTTTTCATGGCATCCGACAGCTGGCGCTTTTGCTGCACTACTTGTTATTCGGGATTTTTCCGTAAACGAAAAAATCCTTTTCGTCGATTCTTTAATATGTAGACCGACAATCAGTGCATGATCGTTCCGTTGCTGTTATTATCACGGAATTTGCTGGTGATCCGACTATAGGACTGGCTACGGATCCGGCTTTGCGGCATTTGCAATACGATGCCGTAACGCGTTTCACGGTTACAGTTAACCTACAGGGTGTTCTCAATTAAGCCAAATCATGCTGGCGACCAAGTTAAGCATCGATTGATAAGTGATAGCCAACTGCTCATAGCTCGTGGCGATGCGGCGAAAATGTTTCAATTTCAGAAAGCACGTTCCACCAGATTGCGCTCTTTATACAATGCCTTATTGTCATCTCTCGGGGCTTTTCTATGCCTTCGTCGGAATAACAGACCGTGCTTGCTGGGTGAATTCGGAAGTCTCACCGGGGATGAGCAATAAGCGAACCGGATTGCCCAAGGCATCCACCGTTGCATGAATTTTTGTGCTCAAGCCGCCGCGGGACTTGCCCATCGCTTCTTCGTGCTGCTGTTTTTTTCCCGCGCCGTGTGGATGAACGCGAACGATGCGGCTGTCTACCATCAGATACTCCAGGTCTGGATCATCACTGGCGGCGGCTAAGAGTTTTGCCCAGGTGCCTTTATCACGCGAACGGTGATAGCGCACATAAACCCGATGCCAATGTCCGAAGCAGGCCAGCAGATCTCGCCACGGCGAACCTGTTCTGGCAATCCAGAGTACCGCTTCGACAAATAATCGATTATCAGCAGCCGTCACACCGCAATCACTGGCATTTACCAGGTAAATGCTCCTTGATCCGTTCCCATTGGTAGTCCCTGAGTAGCCCCCGTGTCATTTTTTTACCCACAAATACAAGTACCATACACCAGACTGAGCCGTTTTTTAAATTCTAATTGAGAACATCCTGTAGTTTAATGCGACGTAACATCCCGGGGCATATATTCTATCGTCGGGGGAAAAAATGGATGCGAAGTTTGGCTTGTTTTTTTGTGAGGCTTAAAAGGCCCTGTATAGAATACTGTAGGCTCTGGCTGATTTGACATTATCAGTAGTTTCGCCTTTCTAAGCACAAACCAAGTCCCGGAAGATAACGCAAATGTAATATTCCGGTCAGCCTCCCGTAAGGAACAACTGATTAAACTGGACGCGTTCAAATTAACTGCGAATCAGTCATGAAATCAGTTCTGAAACCACACTTTCGCTCCTTGCTGTTAGTCTTCATCGTCAGCACCGGCAGCGCTTGGGCGCAAGCCGGGACGCAAGTGGAAGTGTTCAAGAGTCCCCAGTGCGGTTGCTGCGGAAAATGGATCAATCACCTGCAACAAAATGGTTTTCAGGTAAACACCCACGAAGTGAACGACGTTCCGGCAGCGCGGAAAAAACTGGGTATGCCCGATCGCCTGGGTTCCTGCCACACCGCCCGGGTCGGCGACTACGTCATCGAAGGCCATGTTCCCGCCGCCGACATCCAGCGTCTGCTCAAGGAAAAACCCCAAGCTCTCGGCTTGGCCGTTCCCTCCATGCCGCCCGGTTCTCCGGGCATGGAGACCGCCAAGCCCGTTCCCTATGAAGCCCTGCTTGTCCAGGCGGACGGTAGCACCCGCGTTTTTGCCAGACACTAAACCCTAGGAGAAACCCCATGAAAAGTTTGATTACCCCGTCCTTACTACAGGCCTTACATTCCCATTTTGTATGATATAAACCCTATGGTGAATTCATCGTGAGTTTCCTCATCTATTGAACTTTAGGCGGTTCTCAAATTGGAAGACCCACGATGATTCCCGGAATTGTCAAACTCTTGGAGTCCCCAGAAAAGCCGAGTGTTTACCTTTGATTAATCAGACAAAAAAGGAGAGCATCATGACCGATGAGCACGAGACGCACCACATCGCCAAGGGCAGGTGGGTGTTTTACGGGTTTCTTTTAATTGCCGTATTCCTGCTGTTCAGAGAGCATCGCGCCCATGTGCTGGGCATCCTGCCTTACCTGTTCCTGCTGGCCTGTCCACTGATGCATCTGTTCATGCATCACGGTCACGGCGGCCATGGCCATCATGCCCACAACCACGACACAACCGAAGGAGACAGGAAATGAACGCCCCATCTCCGGCTTATGGACTCTGGTCGCTGGTCATCATCAATTCGCTGGTATTCATCATTTTCGCCTTCAGCTTCGCCAAGCCGCAAAGCAAGCGCGACTGGCGCTCTTTCGGCGCCTTCTCCGCCTTCATCGTGGCACTGTTCACCGAGATGTACGGCTTTCCACTTACCATTTATCTGCTTTCCGGCTGGCTCACCAAGCGTATTCCCGGCATCGATCCGCTTTCGCATGATGCCGGCCATCTGCTGGAAGACCTGTTCGGCTGGCGAGGCAACCCGCACTTCGGCCCCTTTCACTTGATCAGCAGCATTTTGATCGTTGCCGGGTTCTTTCTGTTATCCAGCGCATGGCGAGTGCTGTACCGGGCGCAACGCCAGCATACCTTGGCCACAACCGGTCCCTACGCAAAAATCCGGCATCCGCAGTACGCCGGGTTCGTGATGATCATGTTCGGATTTCTGCTGCAATGGCCAACCATTGTGACAGTGGCGATGTTTCCGATTTTGCTCTACATGTACGTCCGACTTGCCCGAACCGAAGAAAGAGAAGCCTATGCTGAATTTGGGGAAGCATATTCAAAATATGCGGATAGTGTACCGGCATTCTTCCCACGATTTAAAATCTAAATGGCGGATGATGAGTAATGTCATTAGCAACCGAACTACTATATTAACAATCTGAAAAACAATGTCATTTTAACTATTGACCTACTTTGGAGAAAACCCATGAGAACCAAATTATTAATTTCCCTGTTCATTATTCTCGGATTGCTGGCCGCTTGCGCCGAGAGGAATCCGCATCCGATGGACATGAGCGTGGCCGTGCGAAACGCAGGAACTAAAGCCGATCATGAGGCGCTGGCGGAACACTATGAAGAAGTGGCAAAAGAAATGCAGCTTAAAGTCGATGAGCATAAGAGACTTCTTAGCCAATATGAGTCTAAAAGTTATATCTACGGCAGACGGGCGCTAGATCTTCAATCGCATTGCCGAGGGTTGATCAATGCTTATGAAAAAGCGGCCGAAGAAAACTTGGAAATGGCAAATCTGCATCGCCAGATGTAACGTTTTTATAGCCAGGGGATGGGAATATTGCCATCTCCTGGCAATGAAGTAAGAATATAGCCATTAATTATCCTCATTCTGGATTCTAAAACATGGTGTAGGCTTCGCTAAAAGTCAAAAAGGACGATGATTTCCGGTCCCCTGATTAAGCCATTGCCTGTACTTTCTTCGGATGAATCCGGATATTTACTATCTGCTTCGGTGAGGCTATGAGAGTTACAGAAAAACCTCTTGACAGTTATCCCTGGTACCTTCGTCCCTTCTTCTGGAATCAAAAAAGAAAATACGGACAAATTCTTAAGCCGGCTTTGATTTGGGCCAGAGTTCCCAGGTTGTATGCCGCGATAGCGGTACTCTATGGAGTGCTGGATAGGAAAAGCAGCCCTATCGATCCGGTCCTCCGATCCTTGATTACGGTGAGAGTATCGCAAATAAACGGGTGCCGTTTTTGTATTGATATTAACTCCGCCATGTTGGCAAAAAGAACGGGATCCATGAACAAGGTAGATGCCCTTGAACGATGGCAAGAAAGCGAATTGTTTGATAATAAGGAAAGGTGTGTCCTGGACTATGTCGAGGCTATAACTTATACCGGCCAGCAGGTTGATGAAGTTTTGACTCAACGCCTGTATGAATACTTTAACGAAGATGAAATAGTCGAACTCACCGGACTCATTGCCTTTCAGAATTTATCCAGCAAATTTAACAGTGCCCTGGATTTGCCTGCACAAGGGTTTTGCCGTTTGCCGGAAAGTGCAGCTCGCAGTGATGAAAAATCTAACGTACTATCGCCGTGAGTTCAAAGCCATGGGCACTCCGTGCGATATACAACTGTTTGCCCGTGACGAAGCGAAAGCCAGACAGGCTGCGGATGCTGCCATTGCCGATGTACAAAGACTGGAAGCATTATATTCGCGTTACAAGACTGACAGTTTTTTGTCTGAAATCAATCGGGTGGCGGCCATTGGCGGCAGTATCGGCGTGGATGACGAAACTGCCTGCTTGCTGGATTATGCGGTGACTTGCTATGAGCAGAGCGATGGCCTGTTTGACATCACCGCCAGCATTTTGCGGCATGCCTGGAACTTCGACCAAAACATTCTGCCCGAACAATCGTTGATTGATAAACTGTTGGACAAAGTTGGCTGGCATAAGGTGATCTGGAAAAAGCCTGTGGTGACTTTTTCCGTGCCGGGCATGGAAATTGATTTTGGCGGCATCGTCAAGGAATATGCCGTGGATCGAGTAGCGTCCTTGTGTTACGGACTAGGGATAAGGCATGGCATGGTTAATCTTGGCGGAGACATTAACGTGATCGGCCCCCGTGATGATGGCAGTCCCTGGCGGATAGGCATACGGTATTCGCACAGCAGCGAGGCGTTGCTGGGTACCTTATGGCTGTATAAAGGCGCTCTGGCAAGCAGCGGAGATTATGAGCGCTGCATTCTGGTCAATGGTGTGCGCTACGGGCATGTATTAAATCCCAAGACAGGCTGGCCGGCGCGCCATCTTGCGGCGGTGAGCGTGGTTGGTGAATTTTGTGTTGTGGCTGGCAGCGCATTAACGATAGCTATGCTTAAGGAATCCCAGGGAGCTGACTGGCTACAAGAGCTGGGGCTGCCTAACCTTTGGGTTGATGTGCATGGCGTATCAGGTGGGTCGATTGCTACAAAGTCTAACGATGCGATAGTGTGGTGGGAGTGAGTCTGGCCTACCAGGAAATACTTTAGTTATTCAGACGTTTTGTGAGTTGCGTTAGTGAGATTTAGTTGATGAAAAGAAAGCAGATATTAATTAATTTTTTTGTATTCATCATGAAATCCGCCTTGCTATGGGCCAGCTTGTTATGGCCTGCTGCGATTCTTGCTGCTGACAGCAACGTTGAGCCGATTTTACCATTGGCGCAATTGATTCAGGAGGCATTGGATGAAAACCCTGAAATCAAGGCGTCCGAACAACGCTGGGCATCTGCCCAGGCCAGGATTCCCCAGGCACAAACCCTACCCGATCCGAAACTTCTCTGGAGCCACAGGGAATTGGAAAAACGGGAAACGATGTACGGCATCAGCCAGGCAATTCCGTTTCCCGGCAAACTCGGGCTTAAAGGAGAAATCGCTGCCAGTGAAGCCGAAATACTGGAACAAAACTATCTGGCGACCCGGTTGGCAATAGCGGCCGCTCTCAAAGAGGCCTATTACGATCTCCATTTTATTTACAAATCGATAGCTATTGTCGAGAAAAACAAGCGCCTCTTAGTTCAGTTCGAGAAAACAGCCGAGGCGTATTATGCGGTAGGAAAGGGAGCGCAACAGGATGTCTATCGGGCACAGACGGAAATTTCTAGGCTGATCGCACGGCTGGCCAGTTTGGAACAACGCAAACAGTCGCTGTCGGCTGACATTAACCGGATATTGAATCGCCATCCCTATAGTCCGTTGGGAATTCCAGAAGAGATAGCGATAATGCCGTTGCAACACAGCCAAGAAGAGTTGGAAGTGCTGGTCGGCAACACGGCGCCATTGCTTACCACTCGGATCAAGGGCGTGGAACGCGGCGATAAAACCATAGCACTGGCAAAGCGGGAATATTTTCCCAATTTTGAACTCAGCGCCAGCGGCATCCGTGAAGAACCGACCGGGCTCAACGGTTATCAAGTCATGCTCAATGTGGAAGTGCCACTCTACTTCGCCACCAAGCAACGGCAAGGAGTGAAAGAGGCGGTGGCCGGACGGGAGGCCAGCAAGGATGATTTGCAGAATGTCAGGCAGGAACTTCTGTTTCGTGTCAAAGACAATATCGCACAGGCACAACGCGCCGAGGAACTTATCCGCATTCTTCAAAACGCCATCATTCCCCAGGCACATTTCACGCTGGCAGCAGCACAGGCGAGTTATGGCGTCGGCAAAGTGGATTTCCTCAGTTTGCTGACCAGCTTGCTGACTCTGCTGGATAATGAAATCGAACTGCACAGCGAAATTGTCGAACACGAAAAAGCCCTCGCCCGGCTAGAGGGCATCATTGGAGAACGGCCATGATTCATAAACAAAGCATGCTTATCAAGCGACTATTAAATAATAGGGGTACCATAGCGATTTATGCTTTGCTGCTGGCCTTTGCACCGCCGGCATACACAGAAGAACCCGTGAATCATGCCGGAGCAGATCACTTAGCCGCAGTCAAAGGGACTGATAGCCAAAATATCATGAACATCGACGTTGAACGCCTGCAATCGATTGGCGTCAAGTTCGAGGAAGCCAAATACCGGCCCATGGAACAAAACATCCGTACCGTGGGCCGTGTCGAAATCAACGAGCGTTTTATCGCTAATGTGAATATCAAAATAGAAGGCTGGATCGAGCAACTCTATGTGAATACCACGGGGGAACATGTCAAAAAAGGCCAGATACTGTTTACCCTGTATAGCCCGGAACTGGTGGCAACTCAGCAGGAATATCTGCTGGCCTTGCAAAGCGCAAAAGCGTTGGGAAACAGCGAATTCCCAGAAGTCGCCAAGGGCGCGAATTCGTTGCTGGATGTGGCGCGCCGGCGTTTAGGCCTGTGGGACATTGAAACGTACCACCTCCGTGATCTGGAACGCACCGGTGAAGTGCTGAAAACCCTGCCGATCCATGCACCGATCACCGGCACGGTCATTACCAAGACGGCTTTAGCCGGTATGCACGTTAATCCCGGCGATCAATTGTATACCATTGCCGATCTGACTAAGGTGTGGGTGCTGGCCGATATCTACGAATATGAACTGCCGCTGATAAAACCGGGCCAAACTGCATCGGTCAGTCTATCCTACGCACCAAAAAATCAATATCAAAGCCGGATCGACTTCATTTATCCGACGGTTGACCCGCAAACCCGTACCGCCAAGGTTCGCTTCGTACTGGATAACCCAGCAGAAATTTTCAAACCGGGAATGTATGCCAATGTAGAGCTTGCCGTGCCGTTAGGAACACGGTTGGTGGTATCCAAAAATGCGGTGCTGGAATCCGGGGAGCGGCAGATCATCTTTATTCATCTGGGCGGCGGCAAACTTGAATGGCGCAACGTAAAAACAGGCCAGCGTAGCGGTGACTGGATCGAAATTCTGGAAGGACTTAACGAGGGCGAACATATCGTCACCTCGGCGAACTTCCTGCTCGATTCCGAAAGCCAGCTCAAGAATGCAGTAGGCGGCATGAAAGGGATGAAGCATTAAGATTGTCCCGTTTCAACAGATATTTCAAATAGTATACAGGACGGGTCATGGTTGAAAAACTCATCGAATTTTGTGCTAATAACCGCTTCATCGTCTTTCTGCTAGCATTCGGCCTGGCTGCTGGCGGCTTGTGGGCCATGAAGAATACCCCCATCGACGCCCTGCCGGATTTGTCCGATACCCAGGTCATCGTCTATACGCCTTGGATGGGGCGCTCGCCGGACTTGGTGGAGGACCAGATCACCTATCCTATTGTCACCGCCTTGCTGTCAGCCCCCAATGTCACCGTGGTGCGCGGCTTTTCCGACTTTGGCTATTCCTATGTCTACGTGTTGTTCAAGGACGGCACCGACATTTACTGGGCGCGTTCGCGGGTTTTGGAGTATCTCAACCAACTTGCCGGCAAGCTCCCGGAAGGGGTGGCGCCGCAGCTCGGGCCTGACGCCACGGCGGTGGGCTGGGTGTTTCAGTACGCCCTGGTGGATACAACCGGGCAGCAGGATTTGGCTTCTCTCCGCTCGTTCCAGGACTGGTATCTGCGCTATTGGCTCCGCGCCGTGGACGGCGTTGCCGAAGTCGCCAGCGTGGGCGGTTTCGTGCGCCAGTACCAGATCAATCTCGATCCCACCAAAGTGCTGGCCTACCGGCTTAATCTGAACGAAATTATCGAGAAGGTGCGCATGAGTAACCTCGATGTAGGCGGCAGGGTTGTCGAGTTCTCCGGCATAGAATACATGATCCGGGGGCGCGGTTATATCAAGTCCACCACCGATATCGAGCAAATCGCCGTGGGTGCCAGTCCGGGAGGCACGCCGATTCTGCTGCGCGAGGTCTCGACGGTCAGTCTGGGGCCGGATATGCGGCGCGGACTCGCGGAACTGAACGGCCAGGGCGAGGCGGTGGGCGGCGTGGTGATTATGCGCTTCGGCGAAGATACCCTGGAGGTCATCGACCGCGTCAAAGCCAAACTCAAGGAGATCGAGCCGTCCTTGCCCAAGGGCGTCAAGATCGTGACCGCCTACGACCGTAGCGACCTGATCAAGGAGGCTGTTGCCACCGCCAATGAAAACCTAATCGAGGAGTTGATCACGGTCAGCGTCTTGATCATCGTCTTCCTGCTGCATTTCCGTTCCGCCCTCATTCCCATCGTGACCTTGCCGCTGGCGGTGCTAATTTCCTTCATTCCGATGTATTTTCTCGGCGTCGGCATGAACATCATGTCCATCGGTGGCATTATCGTCGCCATCGGCGACATGGTGGACGCTTCTATCATCATGGTGGACAACGCCCATAAACGGCTTGAGGAATGGGAAGACCGGGGGCGGATTGGCGACCGCAACCAAGTGCTGATAGACTCCGCCAAGGAGGTAGGGCCAACAATTTTTTCCTCCCTTCTGGTCATCGCCATTGCTTTCATGCCGGTTTTCACGCTGGAAGCCCAGGAAGGCCGCATGTTCACGCCGCTTGCTCTTACCAAAAACCTGTCCATCGCGATGAGCGCGGTGCTGGCCGTGACCTTAATCCCTGCCCTGCTGCCGCTGCTTATCCGGGGCCGCATCATGCCGGAACAACGTCATCCGGTCACCCGGCTGTTGCAGCGGCTGTATGCCCCGGTTTTGGCCTTGGCGCTGCGCTATCGAATCGGTTTGGTTTTGGTTTCCCTGCTGTTGATGGCGAGTATTATTGTGCCGTACCAACGCATGGGCACCGAATTCATGCCGCCGCTATACGAAGGCTCGATTCTCTATATGCCGACCACGCTGCCGGGCATTTCGGTGACCGAGTCGGCCAAGCTTCTTCAGCAGATGGACCAGAAACTCATGACCTTCCCCGAGGTTGATCATGTATTCGGCAAGGCAGGCCGCGCCGACACATCCACCGATCCGGCGCCGTTCAGCATGATGGAAGTGGTGGTGGAACTCAAACCCAAGGAGCAGTGGCGCGAAGGACTGACTTATGAAGACCTGATCGCTGAGATGGATCGGGCTTTACAGTTTCCTGGCGTAACCAATACCTGGTCCATGCCAATCAAGGCGCGTTTGGATATGCTCACCACTGGCGTGCGCACGCCGGTTGGGATCAAGATCTTCGGACCAGACCTCAAAAAGATCGAGGACATCGGTAAAGCCATCGAGATGATCGCCAAGGACGTGCCCGGAACCCGCAGCGTCTATGCCGAACGGGTTTCCGGCGGCTATTACCTGGATTTCGTCATCAAGCGCGAGGAGATAGCCCGCTACGGCTTTACCGTCATGGACATCAGCAAAATCATCGAATCGGGCATTGGTGGCGAAAGCATCACGACCACCATCGAGGGGCGCGAACGCTATCCCGTTAACCTGCGATACCTGCGCGAATTGCGCGACAATCTGGACAAGCTGGGACGGCTGACGGTAAGCGCGCCCAACGGCGCCCAAGTGCCCCTGGCGCAGCTGGCGGATTTGCGTATGATCAGCGGTCCCGCGATGATCCGTGATGAAGACGGCATGTTGTCCGGCTATGTATACGTGGACATGGCTAGTCGCGACGTGGGCGGCTATGTGGAGGATTTAAAACGCCTTGTGAATGAAAAAATCGAACTGCCGACAGGCTACACCCTAAGTTGGTCAGGACAATACGAATTCATGGAACGGGTTCAGCAGCGACTCAAGATTTTCATACCCTTGACGCTGGCCATCATCTTCGTGTTGTTTTATCTTACCTTCCGTTCCGTGGCCCAGACGCTCATGGTCATGCTCGGCGTGCCGCTTTCGTTGGTGGGAGGACTCTGGTACTTGGTCTTGCTCGATTACAACATGAGCATCGCCGTATGGGTGGGCTTGATTGCGCTGGCTGGAGTGGCCGCAGAGACCAGTGCCGTGATGCTAGCTTACCTGGACGAAGCCTGCGTAAGGCGCAAGGCTTCGGGGCGCCTTCTAACTCTGCAAGATTTGCTGGAAACCGTCCAGGAAGGCGCGGTGGAGCGTATCCGCCCGATGTCCATGGCGGGGCTGGCCAATATCCTGGGGCTTGTTCCGGTGATGTGGGCCACCGGCACCGGCGCCGACGTGATGAAGCGTATCGCCGCCCCCATGATTGGCGGCATTGGTTCGGCCATGCTGTTGACGCTGTTCGTCATTCCGGCGCTCTATGTGATTTGGCGCTGGCACAAAGACATCAAGCGCCTTTTGGTAAGAAAGTAGAAACTTACAATGATGGACATACTGTTAGTCGCGATATTGCTCATTATTCTCATTGCCGCTGAGACTTTTACCAATGCACTAGAACATCTTGGGACTCGGCTTCATATCTCTGAAGGCGTGACCGGATCACTGCTGGCGGCAGTGGGAACCCTTCTCTGCCCGAAAGTATGGTCCCCCTTATTGTGCGGTCTTCGCCGGCACAGAGCGCGTTAATGTCAATGAGGAAGTTGCGTTGGGGTGATACTCGGCGCACCGCTCATGCTGTCAACCTTGTCGCTCAGCTTGATGGCCTTCTCGGTATTGAGACAACGTGGATTCAAAGGGCAACTCACCCCGGAGCTTTCGGGGCTTACACGCAATCTCGATTGTTTCCTGCTGGCCTACGGCATTGCCGCTATCGCATTGCCATGCTAGTGCGTTAATAATAGTAGCGGCTATCCAATTATAGTTACGGAAGTTTACTCAGTAAAACAAACATGATGGAAAAAGTCACATGTAACTTGGTGAGTCAAATTGAGGTGAATGAATATGGTAACGTTTCGCATAGGTATGACGATTTCGGCAAAAATGCCTCCGACAACAACAGCATTTTTTTGCTGGACTGGCTCTTGTTCTGAAGCGAAAGCTTCTATCTGATACTGATGGAGGTACCTATGCAAGCGTTTGTGGAATCAATGTCATCCTGCACCTTGAGGACATTGCCGGCGCCCCTGCGCCTATTGTTCAGCGTTTTTTTGCTGACGATTGGGATAGGGTATTTGGCGGCGTTGTTCTACTTGTATCTCGTGGACGTGGACCCACACAAAAGGATGGGAATGGGGTTGGTCGAAGGGATCACCATGAAATATCACGGCGTGCGCGGCAATACCCACCTTGAGGCTGCTCTGCGGGGGATAATGGCGAATAAGATCACGTCCTCCGAAAAGGAGGAGGTGTTGCGCTGGATAAGCGATGGGGCGTCAGAGGCAGGATACCGAGAAAAGGTGGAACCGCTGTTGAATAAAAACTGCGTTACTTGCCACAACGCTAATTCAAGTCCTTCCGTTCCGCCGTTAACCACCTTCGAAGAAGTCCGCGAAGTGACACACGTTGACATGGGGCCGGGCCTAAACCAGCTTGCACGTGTGTCTCATGTCCATCTGTTCGGCATCAGCATCATATTCCTTCTGACTGGAACGATTTTCTCACTGAGCGAAATCTCTTCAGCCTTGAAACAGCCTATCATTGCCATGCCTTACGTAGCGATTTGGATGGATATCGGGTCCTGGTGGATCACAAAGTACCAGCCCTTTTTTGCCTATACCGTCATTATCGGTGGAGGTTTTATGGGTCTGGCGCTGGCAGCGCAGATCCTTATTTCGCTCTGGGAAATGTGGTTTAAAAAACCTGGCGCCACTCCTATCGATACACCAGCTAAGCATGTGAGTCATCGAGAATGATGAAATGAGATCAACGAGTAAAGGACTGTTTTGGAACGTCTGGTATTATATTGCTAGCGATTTACGCCCTATTCATTGGGATATCAACGGTAGCTGGTTCAGAAGATGAACGCAAGGTCGTTGATGGAGTGGAAATATACCTGGGTGTTTTGCCAGTCGAAATGGTTCGTGGTCACCCTAAGGAACATGCTGAGAGCTCAATGTACAGCCGACTCGCTTTGGGTGCAGAACAGTCACCCTACTACACACGCTACAATAGAATTGCCTTTAACAAAGGAACTTCTGCTTGTTAAATTGGGCAATTCAAACAAATAATAGGGGTGATTTATGCATACTTTTGTTAAACGAAGTTACAATTTGAATTATTTTCTGGCATTGCTATTGGCACTAATAACAGTCATTTTGTTAACAATTCCAGAAGCAGAAGCTATGCCGAGTTTTTCCCGGCAAACAGGTGTGGCCTGTAGCACGTGTCATACCCAATCCTTCGGGCCTAACCTGACGCCTTTCGGTCGTGATTTCAAACTGGGCGGCTATACCATGGGCGGGGGCAGCGGAATTGCTGCCAAATTGCCGCCACTCGGTGGCATGGTACAGGGATCATTCACCAATACCCAAAAAGATCAGACCGTACAAAGCCAGAGTCAACCCGATGGAACTCTCCGATCCGGCTCTAATAAAAACAATAATTTCACTTTCGATGAAGCGTCTTTGGTTTATGCCGGTCGTATTTATGGCAAGGTTGGCGCATACAGTCAGTTAACTTATGACGGCTATGAGGATCGACTTGTAATGGAGCACACCGATATCCGTTTTGCCGATCAGTTAGATTTGGGCGACATTCCCATTACTTACGGTATCTCTTTAAATAATAATCCAACCGTACAGGATTTGTGGAATACCACACCGGTCTGGGGATTTCCTTATACCGGAAGCGGGGTACAGCCTGAAGTCGGAGCCAGTCCATTGATAGATGATGCATTGGGATCTCAAGTAGGCGGTGCTACCGCTTATACGATGATTAACAATCTGCTTTATCTGGAAGCCGGCGCTTATGGCTCATTTTCCAGCAATTTCCAGCGAGGATTCGGCATCGCCGGGCCTGACAGGGTCAGTCTCGACGGTGCTGCGCCTTATTGGCGTGTCGCGCTGCAACATAACTGGCAGGGTCACTATTTCGCGTTGGGTCACTTCGGTATGAGTGCCGATGTTTTTCCCGGACGTGACAAGACGTTTGGCGCAAATCATTTTACCGATGTTGCAGTCGATGCGACTTATCAATACATGGCGAATCCGAAACATATCTTTGAAGCCAAAACGTCTTATATTTATGAAGATCAGAAGCTATCGGCCGATCGAGGGGCGGCATCCGATCCGACGACGGGTAGAACTTACCTGGCAACGTATAACCTCAATCTTGCTTATACATACGACCAGACCTATGGTTTAACTTTTGCCTATAAGAAAATAAATGGATCACATGCTGCCCAATTTGACGAGGAGGGCAGTATCGTTGCTCTAACCAGACCAAACAGCCAATTCTATACCGCTGAACTGGTTTATGTTCCATTTGCCAAATCCAATTCGTATTCATATCTGATGAATTTGCGTACCAGCTTGCAGTATATTGGCTATTCTCAAGCCAATGGCACAAATACTGATGCTCAATTTAACAACACCTTCATGGTGAATGGTTGGTTAGCTTTTTAATCCGAATCTACCCGACTAAACATCGGGTAGATTACATGATTCCTCATAACTAGATTAAGAGCTTGGATGATGTTAGCTGATGAACAACCATAGCCGCTAATAATCGTAATCCAGGCAAATTCAGTGTTCAGCTTGGTGAGCCACCATGAAATAACATCGATAATCAGGAAGGCAAATGGAATCATTACCAACGTAGCCTTGATCCATTCTGGAATTTCCACCGCAAATACAAAAATCGCTCCCATCAGCATAAATATAAAGGCAATCCCAAAAAGATGGATATATGACGCTGTTGTCAGCGAGGTAAAGGAAATTCCCGTATCGAGGCTCGCACGTTGCTGAACATTTGCCAGTTTGGAAAAATCCGGCAAGGAAGAACCGGAGTTTGAGGTCCAACGGTACGGAAAATTGCGCTAACCCCTGAAACGCGCCTCGCCACGCCGGCGTACGAGCTAGCGATACGCCCTCTGCACTCCTGGGTGCGTTTACCGGATAAGCACGATTTATTCATCTCTGAGAACACCGATCCTGAATCCGTAGGCCAGTACGCACCCAATCCTCTAAACTTTAGCGAAATCACTGCACAAGGCACTAAAATCATAGTATAATGTGAACGTAATTTATTGATATTAAAGGATAACAATTATGTCGTCCTCAATACCTTAGTCTTTTACTCAACTTTAGCGAAATCCTGCATTCCGCAGAACTCCTCGACGAGTGCCGTCTTAGCCCGAACGCCTTCCGCCGCCAGCGTACCCTGACCTTTCCAGTGCTGCTGGCGATCATGCTCTCCGGTTTCAAGGCCAGCGTTCAAAATGAATTGAACGCGTTCTTCGCCCATCTTGCCAATCAAGCCGATCTCGTCCGCCTGGTCAGTGCGCAAGCCTTTTCCAAGGCGCGCCGCCAGTTTTCGCATCGCGCCTTTACCCGTCTCAACGAACACCTTTTGCGGCTGGTCGCCGACGAGGTGACGGTGCCACGTTGGCACGGCTTGCGCGTGGTAGCAGCCGATGCTTCGAAAATGCAGCTGTTTCTCAGCGATGCCTGCCGTCGCTGCGTCCGTGAGGTGATCGCCTTTGCCCTCTATCTGCCCGGTCTGGAGATGACGCTGGCGTCGTCCCTGTATCCGCCCGATGTCGGCGAGCGGCAAATGCTGTTCCAGCATCTGGAGACGCTGGCGCCCGACGACCTGTTGGTGCTCGATCGGGGCTATCCGGCGCGCTGGCTGATCGCCTACTTGACGCAACAAGGCATTCGTTTCTGTCTGCGCGTCGATCAAACCGGGTTTGCCGCCGTCGATGCCTTTCTCCGTTCCGATTTGGCCGAGCAGATCGTCACGATTCGCGCGCCAAATGCCCGTGACTGTACCGATTATGAATGCCAACAGACATCGACGGCCGTCCGTTTGGTAAAGGTGATGACACCCAACGGGCGCCTCTACGTCCTGATGACTTCGTTGCTCGATCACGCGGCCTATCCCGCCGCCGATTTCGCCGCCCTCTACCACAGCCGCTGGCGCATCGAGGAAGCCTTCAAGCGACTCAAGCATCGTCTGGCCCTGGAGAACACCTCCGGCGTATCGTGGCTGTCGGCGCAACAGGATTTCGCCGCCAAAATACTGGCCGATAATCTGCACGCCTTGAGTGTCTTGGCGGCGGACGGACTCGATACCCTGGAGCAAGGCTACAAGATCAACCGCACCTATGCCTTTGCACACCTCAAGCGCTGCTTGCCCCGTTGGCTTCTGATGGCTTTGCCAACCACCGAGCAACTGCTGACGACGCTGGGCGAGTTGGCGAAAAACATCATTGCCATCAAACCCGGTGACTCCAAACCGCGTCCCCCTCATCCTAAACCTCACCGTAAACAGGCTTATAAGTCAACGTGTTGAGGATTAAGTTTATAGGATTGAGTACGCACCGGGGGTTCTCTGAAAATTTGTATACCCATCGTTTAAACCGGAAGCCAAATCTCAAACGTCGTAAAGCCGTCCTTCGAATGCACCAAAGCCTCTCCGCCATGGGCGTGCGCGATGGAACGCGTGATCGCCAAACCCAGTCCAGCACCTTCTCCAAAACGCTGCCGTGATGCATGAACTCGGTAGAAGCGGTCGAATAGTCGCGGCAAATGCTCAGGAGCGATGGTTTTTCCCGTGTTTTGCACTGACAAAACGACGGTCGATTTGGCGGAATCGTCAATGCGAACCGTTATCCTTCCTTTTTCAGGAGTATGACACACCGCATTCGCGATCAGATTGTTAATGGCTCTGCGCAGCATCAATCTGTCGCCGATAACAGCGCCCCTTCCGGAATAGGTCAGACTGACGCCCTTTTCTTCGACCAACGCCTCGTAAAATTCGACTAGGCTACTTACCTCCACCCCCAAATCGACCATCTCGCGATGAGGGATAATGAGGTTGTTGTCCGATTTGGCTAGGAACAGCATGTCGGCAATTATCCGCGACAGGCGCTCGAACTCTTCCGCGTTGGAAGCCAGTACGTCTTGGTATTCGGCGAGTGTCCGGGTCTTGGACAAAGTGACCTGGGTTTGTGTCAGCAGATTGCTGACCGGCGTGCGCAACTCATGGGCGATATCCGAGGAAAAGTCGGACAGCCGGCGGAAGGATTCTTCGAGCCGTGCCAGCATCTCGTTCAGGGTTTCCGCCACCTCGGCCAGTTCGACAGGAAAGGCGGCTACAGGCAGCCGTTGGTCGAGGCGGTTCGCGGTGATGCCCGCAGCACTACGACTGATGTCCCGAAGGGGTGCCAGTCCCTGGCGTGCCGCCAACCAGCCGAGAAAGCCGGTCAGCAGCGCCGCCAGACCCATGACCGTCCACAACGCCGTCCGAAACGAGCGCATGAAATGCTCGTGGTGCGACAGGTCGGTGGACACGGCCACGACCACCGGAGCCGCGCCTTCGATACGGGTCGGCGCTTCGGCGGAAATCCCGCGATAGCGATGGTTCTCAGGGTCGGTCCAAAGCATCGGGCGGAGGGGCCTCTCTCTGACTCCGGCAAGCAGTTCTTCCGGTAACTTCGCACCTTCAGTCGAATACAGAGTCTGACCGCCCGGCTTTAAAACGACCACCGCCAAACCGGGGTGCCCCACCATGGAATCTTGCAGTTGTCTCGGCAGCGCCTCCAGTTCCTGGTCGGAGCGAACTTTCTCCAAGGTGTGGCGGAGAAGTTCCAGTTTGCCGCCGAGCAATTCCATGTCCAACTCTTCGAAATGTCGCTCGACGAGCGCGCCGATCAGCAGCCCCAACAGCAGGAGTACCGTCGTCGAGGCCGACGCAAAGAGCAAGGTCAACCGGAAGGTGATGGATTTGCGTCCGATCGGCCTCACTCGGTCGCCTCCAGCACATAGCCCATGCCGCGGACGGTATGGATCAGTTTCTGATCGAAACCGTCATCGATTTTTGCCCGCAGACGCCGGATGGCAACCTCGATCACATTGGTGTCACTGTCGAAGTTCATGTCCCAGACCTGGGAGGCGATCAGGGAGCGGGGAAGCACCTCGCCCCGGCGTCGCAAAAGGAGTTCCAACAGGGCGAATTCCTTGGATGCTAAATTGATCTTCTTGCCCGACCGGGTCACCCGGCGCCGCATCAGGTCGAGTTCAAGGTCAGCGGCTCGCAGAAACTCGGGCTCCTTGGCCATTCCTCCGCGCCGGAGCAGGGTTCGGACACGGGCCAGCAGTTCGGAAAAGGCGAAAGGCTTCACCAGGTAGTCGTCGGCTCCGAGTTCCAGTCCCTTGACCCGATCATCGACGTCGTCGCGGGCCGTCAGGAAGAGCACCGGCATTTCCTTACCCGAGCGACGGATGCCTTGCAGCACCTGCCAGCCGTCAATGCCTGGCAGCATCACATCCAAAATTGCCAGGTCGTAGGCTTCTGTCAGCGCCAAATGCAAACCGTCCAGCCCATCCCGCGCTAAATCGACGACGAAGCAAGCCTCGGCCAGCCCCTGTCTTAGATAATTTCCAATTTTGGGTTCGTCTTCCACGATAAGGATTCTCATGCGTACTCTCCCGCGTAACTTTTCTCGTAATAACGCCATTCTAAACTGGAAGTGAGAGCAAGTCTCGAAGATGACATAAATGTAATCCGCGCGTCAGGTTCTCGTTAACCGGAGTATCGTAAAATCCATCTACAGACAATCTGCAAGAGGTAACCATGAAAAAAATTCTGCTGGGCGCATTGGGCGTTCTTGGCCTCGGTGCCGTAACGGTGATTGGTCTGCTCCAGGCCGGAGCGATCGATATGGCGGCCGATACACCCCACAGCCCCGCCGTCTACCGCCTCATTGAGTGGGCGCGGGAACAGTCTATTATACGCAGGGCCGCCGACATCGTTCCACCGGACGACTTGCCCGATGCCGGACGGATTCGCCGGGGCGCCGGTAACTACGACGCCATGTGCGCGAACTGCCACCTCTCACCCGGCATCGAAGATTCCGAAATACGAAAAGGCCTCTATCCGATTCCCCCGAATCTCTCCAAACCTGCAAATGCCGACGATTCCGACCGGACGGATGCCCGCCGGTTCTGGATCATCAAACACGGTGTCAAGGCGTCCGGCATGCCGGCCTGGTCGAAAGGCGGCATGGAAGATGAGGCGATATGGGATCTGACGGCTTTCCTCAAGATCATGCCGAGCCTTTCCCCGGAAGAGTATCGCCGGCTAGTCGAGTCCAGCAATGGGCATACCCATGGCGGTCTGGAGGAGCACGGAGCCGAAATGGAAAGCAAGTCCGGCGCCGCACACACTCACGGCACGAAACAACATTCCCACAAACACGCCCATAAGCATGGCGCATAAGCACTGACCAGATCCCGGAAGATTACGGAAATGTAATGTCCCGGTCAGCCTCCCGTAAGGAAAAAGCGTTTAAACTGGCCCCATTTAAATCAACCTGGAAACAGTCATGAAATCAGTTCTGAAACTACAGCTTCGCTCCTTGCTGTTAATTGCCCTCGTCAGCACCGGCACTGCTTATGCGCAAGCCGCGACGGAGGTGGAGGTGTTTAAGAGTCCCTCTTGCGGTTGCTGCGGAAAATGGATCGAGCACCTGCAACAGAACGGTTTTCAGGTAAACACTCACGAAATGAACGACGTCCCGGTCGCGCGGAAAAAACTGGGCATGCCCGATCGGCTAGGTTCCTGCCATACCGCCCGGATCGGCGACTACGTCATCGAGGGCCATGTGCCTGCCGCCGACATCCAGCGCCTGCTCAAGGAAAAAACCAAAGCGCTCGGCTTGGCCGTTCCCTCCATGCCGCCCGGTTCTCCGGGCATGGAAACCGCCAAGCCCGTTCCCTATGAAACCCTGCTTGTCCAGGCGGACGGCAGCACCCGTGTTTTTGCCAAACACTAAATCCTAGGCGTATGAAGGACTTATGACGATTTTTCATGACGGTTGGTAATTTAATATTTGTGATTAAGAGTATTAAAAACTTGACATAGGTGTAACTCGAGGGTTTTAGAATCAGACGAGTGTAAATTCGAGTCATTGTTTTATAAAGAGGACGGATAATGGAAGCTAAAACCTCATTAATGCCTCGGTTCCACCTTGAGATTGCACTCTGGAAAAAGGAAGTTGTACAACTTATTTTTTGACAGCGACTAAGTCGAACCATGAATAACCTAACTCAAACAAACTCTATTTAGGAGAAGAAAATGACTGACAAAAAATCACAACAAAAAAACGATAACAACAATATTGATCC
Organism: Methylomicrobium sp.; assembly: GCA_018333785.1. GTDB lineage: Bacteria > Pseudomonadota > Gammaproteobacteria > Methylococcales > Methylomonadaceae > Methylicorpusculum. The sequence continues at coordinate 22,863 of JAGXSU010000017.1, forward strand.
TGACAAATTTCGTGAAATGGTTACAGAGCTTGCTTATCTTAAAGCCGAAAAAAGGGGTTTTGTAGCTGGCCATGAACTAGAAGACTGGCTTGAAGCCGAACAAGAGGTAAGTAATCAATGCCATAACGGGTCTCAGGAAGTTTAGTCATATAGATCAGGTTAGAGTAGCGTGCCCAGACACTTTGCTGCCCAGGTTGCCCGGGGGTCGCCCTGATAACACGACTTACGAACTAAGTCGAACTTTGAAAAGGAATGAGCTAAACAAAGTATAACCAGGCATCAGTGGATTTCAGAAGCGGCCTATGACAAAGCAGAAGCCAGGGCATTTGCAGCCGGTCGTGAGTTAAACGACTGGCTGGCGGCTGAAAAGGATTATACAGAGATGCTGGTAACAGCTTATCTTTCATTGTTCGAGGAAGACGGGGGTATAACCAAAGCCAATCTGAAACAGTTAGCAAAAGTGATGGGTGTTGAAAATCCGGAGAATATAACCCAACCAACCGAACTAGTGCGAGTTATTCAAAATGCCAGTCAGTAGCGTCCTTGTTTTCGATCTGATGATTCCATGCTTTGCCAGGACAAGGACTGCAAATGGCGAACTGAATGTCAAAAACTGGTCGCAGTATGGATGAGGTGAGTATGACTATTTCAATGACTTAATATTTGCAGGTGCACAATGTCTTATCAAGTCAGTGAGTTGGCCCTAAAATGCAATGTCAGTAGGGATACGGTCAGGTTTTATGCCAAAACCGGCTTGCTTCAACCTCAGCGCAATCCAAGCAATGGCTATCAGTATTTTAGTGAACGAGATTTAAAATGTCTGGATTTTATCAGGCGGGCTAAGTCTCTTGGTTACACGCTTAAAGAAATCAGACAGATTATTGAAGAAAGCCGGAAAGGTTCGTCTCCTTGCCCATTGGTCCGTGATCTCATCCAGCGACGCCTTAAGTCAAATAAAGAACGACTCACACAACTGATAGAACTACAGCATCATATGGAAGCAGCATCGGTAAAGTGGCGGGCGATGCCGGATGGCGTTCCGGATGGTGACAGTATTTGCAAGTTGATTGAATCCATTGATTCATCACCAGGCAACGTCGTAACGTCTGTGATGGAGACCGAAGAGGGCTGTGAGGAATGAACAGCGGAGTTAAACAATTCATTAAGCTTACACAGTGGAAGGCATTTCTAACGGCGGCCTCCGCCAAGGCTGTTATTGAATCCTGATGGTAGCAATTAACTGGAGAACATCATGAATTATTTATTTGCATTTTTACTGGTTTCGGTCTTGCTGTATTTATTAATTCGTTTTGCGCCCGGAGCACTATCCTTGTTGGGCTATCGGGGTTGGTACAGCACTGAACATATCGATCCCGTCTGTGGTATGAAAGTTAAGGCGAATAAAGGTTATGGGATGATGTATGAAGGCAGACTTTATCGTTTTTGTTCAAAACTTTGCCTGGACCAGTTCGACAAAAACCGGCAACAGTATTTACCCGTGAAAAAGGATAATCAAGCAGAAAAACCATCAAAACCTGAGTAAATATAGCAACCGTGGAGCCTTGGGGCGATTTTAAGTAGCCAATTGCTGTGTTTGATGAGTGATATCGTTCACGGCCTACTCTTGATTTTATTGAATATTTTACTTAGAGAGTATCTGAACAAGGGTACCCTTTTAAAGCCTTTTCGAAAAAGGAGATACTTGAATGACCGGGGTATACACCCTGTTGGATTGGTCAAGACGAAATGTCTTTTTTCGGATCCACTTTTAAACCAAGGAGCAAACCTATGCTTGAAGAATTCATTCATGAAACTCGTATTGCCTATTTCTCGATGGAGATTGCTCTCCATAATAATATTCCCACCTATAGCGGCGGGTTAGGCATATTGGCCGGTGATACGATACGCTCTGCCGCCGATCTTGAACTTCCAATGGTTGCGGTTACCCTGGTTAGTCGTGCCGGTTATTTCCGCCAGGAACTGGATGCCAATGGTGGTCAGATTGAACATCCGGATTATTGGCAACCTGATATCGCCGCTAGTCCGCTGCAAGCCAAGATAGCGGTTAACATTGAGGGGCGGTCTGTGTGGGTCAGTGGCTGGTTATACATTCTGGAAGGCCACATGAACGGCCGGCAACCGGTTATTCTGCTGGATACTGATGTGGCTGAAAATCATGATGACGATCGTCAGATTACCCATTATCTCTATGGCGGCGACGAAGCTTACCGGTTGAAACAGGAAATCGTGTTAGGCATGGGCGGCATGCGTATGCTGCAAGCGCTGGGTTTTAAAGTGCGCCAATACCATATGAATGAGGGTCATTCGGCGTTGCTTGCCATTGAATTGTTACGCCGTTATGCCTATCCCAAAGAAGACCTGCGATCAGGCGAATCCGCCTATGACATACCTCAGGTACGGGAACTTTGCAATTTCACCACGCATACCCCGGTCGACGCCGGTCATGATCGATTCGCCTATGATTTGGTAGGGCGGATTCTCAGCGAGGAATTCGACAGAGCGACGCTTAAACGCCTGGCGGGTGAAGATACGCTCAACATGACCCGGTTGGCCCTCAATTTGAGCGAGTATGTGAATGGTGTTGCCAAACGGCATGCGGAAGTTTCACGGAAAATGTTTCCAGGTTATCGGGTTCATGCGGTTACCAATGGAGTACATCCTTTTACCTGGACTACCAGGAGTTTCATTGATCTTTATAATAAGCATTTACCGGGTTGGTGCCATATACCTGAAATTTTGGTGCGTGCCGAGTGTTGTATCAGCGATGAAGCCATTTGGGAGGCTCATTGCCAGGCAAAGGCCAAGCTGATAGAAAAAGTCAAAACTCTGTGTAATTTCAGCCTTGATCCACAAATACCAATCTTTGGATTTGCTCGTCGTATGACGGCATACAAACGACCTGATTTGTTATTTTCCGATTTAGAACGTCTCAAGAATATTGCCCGGCAGCGGCCTTTTCAAGTCGTGCTGGCCGGCAAAGCCCATCCCCGGGATCAGGACGGGAAACACTTGATAAGAACCATTCACCAGCACATACAAGAATTGGCCGGTGATATTCCGATGGCTTTTGTTCCGGACTACGATATGGAGATTGCGCGGACTATGGTAGCCGGCGTAGACCTCTGGTTGAACACACCGTTAAGGCCCATGGAAGCGTCCGGAACCAGCGGTATGAAAGCCGCTTTTAATGGGGTGCCCAATCTCAGTGTCCTGGATGGCTGGTGGGTTGAAGGTTGTATCGAAGGCATTACCGGCTGGGCGGTCGGAGATGATACCGAATCCTCTAACGGGGATGATGCCAAGTCACTGTATGACAAGCTTGAACAGACGATACTGCCTTTGTATTACGATGATCGAAGCCGATGGATCGCGGTCATGAAAGGCGCCATCAGCAAAAATGCTTCCTTTTTCAATAGCCACCGCATGATGCGGCGTTATGCCACCGAAGCTTACATTCGATAGTTGGGAAAAGTAAAAATGGATAAAGAACTTGGGGCTGGATTTTTTGTGACGCTTGAAAAGTCCGTTCGTACAATTGATTTAGCCAGAGGAGATTAAGTGATGGTTCAAGATCCGATTTGCCTAATGACATTTTCGCCACGTGAGGCAAAAACAACCGCTGAATACGAAGGAAAGCTTTATTATTTCTGCTCGCCTTCCTGCCGGGATACTTTTCTCAGCCAGCCGGGCTTATATCAAAATAAAGTCACATCGATGCATTTGACTGTAGGGGTCATGGGTTCAGCCGGTAACGAAGCAGCAGCCGATGTCAAAGAGAAATCCATGCTTCTGGGTCAGAGTATTGCGCAACGGAGCTTCATATTAATAACGGGTGCGTGCCCCGGCTTGCCCTATGAATGTGCCCGTGGAGCAAAACAAGCAGGTGGACTATCCATTGGTATTTCACCGGCTCTGAGCTTGGATGAACATATACACAAGTATCGGTCGCCGGCTGATGTTTATGATGTCCTTGTCTATACCGGTAGTGGCTTGATGGGGCGTGAAGTGACCAATATACGCTCAAGTGATATGGTTGTAATCCTTGGAGGACGTTCCGGTACCTTAGGGGAGTTTGCTATTGCTTTTGATGAAGGTAAGTTGATCGGGGTATTGCAAGGCAGTGGCGGAATTACTGATCAGATTCCGGATCTTGTGGCTAGTTTTCAGAAAGATAGCGGAGCACGATTAGTATATTCAGCCGATCCATTGGAGTTAATCGACGAAATGGCAAAGTTATATACAGAGCGTCATTATCTGCGGCCTTCCTGTTTCTGTGACGCGATGCCTGCGGGTGCAGGGTGAATTGATTACTCAGTTGTATTAAACCGGTTCAGTAACTTTTACCGCTCATAAGCACTGACCAAGCCTTGGAAGATGACGCAAATGTAATGTCTCGGTCAGCCTCCCGTAAGGAACAACTGTTTAAACTGGGCACATTCAAATCAACCCGGAAACAGTCATGAAATCAGTTCTGAAACCACATTTCCGTTCCTTGCTGTTAGTTTGCCTCGTCAGCACCGGTAGCGCTTGGGTGCAAGCCGGGACGCAGGCAGAAGTGTTCAAGAGTCCCTCTTGCGGTTGCTGCGGAAAATGGATCGAGCACCTGCAACAGAACGGTTTTCAGGTAAACACTCACGAAATGAACGACGTCCCGGCAGCGCGGAAAAAACTGGGCATGCCCGATCGCCTAGGTTCCTGCCACACCGCACGGATCGGCGACTACGTCATCGAGGGCCATGTGCCTGCCGCCGACATCCAGCGCCTGCTCAAGGAAAAACCCAAAGCCCTCGGCTTGGCCGTTCCCTCCATGCCGCCCGGTTCTCCGGGCATGGAGACCGCCAAACCCGTTCCCTACGAAACCCTGCTCGTCCAGACGGACGGCAATAGCCGCATTTTTGCCAAACACTAAGTCCATTAACCCTTAGGAGAAAATCCATGAAAAGTATAGTTGTCATCGTTAGCCTCGCCGCCGCAGTTTTTTCCACGCACAGCATCGCCGCTACAGACCACGACGCTCATGGCGGCCATGGCACGA
>JAGXSU010000018.1 GCA_018333785.1 Methylomicrobium sp.
AGGCGTCGCCCCGGCAGGGATTGCCGGGGTCCAGAAGCCATGGATGGCGTTGGGCTTTCACATCCTTGTGACCTGGATTCGCTTACGCGGTCTAACGGCTCCGGCAATCCATGCCGGAATGACGGTGTTGATTTGCTTTCAACTACTAATGCGAACATAGCCTTTGAAAAGGGGATCGAGGGGGATTTATTAAAAAAATTGCTCACATCACCCTCGTCATCTGCTTCATAAGGTTTCCTCACTTCTTCAATGACGGCATAGGTTAAACCCAGAGCGCACAAAATTGGTGCCGGTTTTAGCTTTATTTTTTAATTATTGCACTAAACAGAAGCCATTAATGAATCCGTCACTGTTCGGTAAGTTGTTTTTATAAAATAGCTAACTTTATGTTTTTAAAAGTGTAATTATTTTAAATTAGCGATTTGATGAAAGTTGGCAATAGGTTTGCATAGCTATCTTCAAATCCCCCAATGCTGGGGTCTTAATCAAGCTCACTGTCGAGCAAACAAGACAAAGGCGTCTATCGTGCGAGGTTTCCCACCTCACTCGCATGTAGACGCCTTTTTTTATGCCACATTTTCGGAATTTCTTATGAAACAGCTCATCAATCATCTTTCCAAGCGGCGGCTTGCAGTTCTCGCCACCTCATTGTCTCTTTCGATATTGACGTTTTCACCGGTAACTCAGGCTGTTGAAGGGATAGAAAAAGAAGACCTCAAATTCGGGTTTATCAAATTGACCGATATGGCACCGTTGGCGATTGCCTATGAAAAAGGTTTTTTTGAAGAGGAAGGTCTTTTTGTTCAGATCGAAGCTCAGGCCAACTGGAAAGTGCTTTTAGACCGCGTTATCAATGGCGAATTGGACGGTGCCCATATGCTGGCCGGCCAGCCTTTGGGAGCCACCATCGGTTTTGGTACGAAAGCCGAAGTCGTTACGGCTTTCAGTATGGATCTAAATGGCAACGCGGTGACTGTCTCAAACGATGTCTGGCAGCAAATGAAACCCCATGTGCCCATGGCGGATGGCAAACCGGTTCACCCGATTAAAGCGGATGCATTGAAACCCGTTATCGATAAATTCAAAGCGGAAGGCAAGGCTTTTAATATGGGTATGGTCTTTCCGGTATCGACGCATAACTATGAATTAAGGTACTGGTTGGCGGCAGGCGGCATCAAGCCGGGGTTCTATGCGCCTCCTCAAGATACCAACGGTCAAATCAATGCCGATGCTTTATTGTCGGTCACGCCCCCACCGCAAATGCCCTCGACGCTGGAAGCCGGAACCATTTCCGGTTATTGCGTCGGCGAACCCTGGAATCAGCAAGCCGTATTCAAAGGCATAGGTGTGCCGGTCGTCACCGATTATGAAATCTGGAAAAACAACCCTGAAAAGGTATTCGGTGTCAGTAAGACCTGGGCCGATAAATACCCGAACACTCATTTGGCGGTAGTCAAGGCTTTGATCAGGGCTGCGATGTGGCTGGATGCGGAGAACAACAAAAACCGTCCGGAAGCCGTTAAGATTCTGTCGGACAGCAAGTATGTCGGCGCCGATTATAACGTTATCGCTAACAGCATGACCGGTACTTTCGAGTATGAAAAAGGCGACAAACGCTCCTTGCCGGATTTCAATGTGTTTTTTCGATATAACGCGACCTATCCTTATTACAGCGATGCGATTTGGTATCTGACTCAAATGCGCCGTTGGGGGCAAATCAACGAATATAAATCTGACGATTGGTATATGGAAATCGCCAAACAAGTTTATCGCCCTGATGTTTACATGGCTGCGGCTAAAGCCTTGATCGCCGAAGGGAAGGCCAAGGCCAGCGATTTTCCTTCCGCAAGTGAGACCGGTTTCAAACCGCCACAAACAGAATTTATCGACGGCATTGTTTATGACGGGACCAAACCTAATGACTACCTGACGAAATTCGCTATCGGCTTGAAAGCCAAACAAAAAGTGGTCGATGGAAAAATTGTTGAGTAATTACACACAACCCGGGTTTGAGGCAATAACGGTTTTGGACCTTGGTTTGGATGTCGCTTCAAGAGGCACGAACAATGAGCAATAAGTTAATCAAGTTTTTTACGATAACCGGACTCACCTGGTTTGTCCCTTTTGTAAAATTATGCTCCGGAGAAAATCCTGCTCATCAATTCAAGCAGATTTTGCAGATGATAGGAGTGCCATTGCTTGCTTTCATCGTTTTTTTGGGGCTTTGGAGCGTAACGGCAGCGCGTATTAATACCAGCTTGGGCGCCATTCCGGGCCCAAGTGCGGTTTGGCATGAGGCGGGAACACTGCTGCAGGATCACTACACCGAAAGGGAGAAAGCCACCCGTTTTTATGAACGCCAACGTTTAAGCAATGAGCAGAAACGGGCCAGTAATCCTGATGCCGAAACCAGAGTGCGCAGTTACACCGGAAAACCGACGTACCTCGATCAGATTTTTACCAGTCTTTATACTGTCTTTGTCGGTTTTTCAATTGCCACGATTGTTGCTGTTCCGGTCGGTATTCTATGCGGCATGAACCCCATAGTCAGAACCGGTTTGAACCCGTTGATACAAATTTTTAAGCCGGTGTCCCCTTTGGCCTGGTTGCCGATTGTGACGCTAGTCGTCAGTGCTCTTTATGTCAGTAATGACGATTCCTGGTTCGAAAAGGCATTTTTAACATCGGCCATTACAGTGACTTTATGTTCACTCTGGCCGACTCTGATCAATACCACTGTGGGTGTCTCATCGATTGACAGTGATCTGGTCAATGTCGGAAAAGTGTTAAAGCTGAACTGGGGCACGCAAATCAGAAAAATCATTCTGCCTTCCGCGTTGCCCTACATCTTTACCGGTATGCGCTTATCGCTGGGCGTGGGCTGGATGGTGTTGATTGCTGCGGAAATGCTGGCTCAAAATCCTGGATTGGGCAAATTTGTCTGGGACGAGTTTCAAAACGGCAGCGCCAATTCCTTAGGTCGCATCATGGTTGCGGTATTTACGATCGGCATAATCGGCTTCATTCTGGATCGCGTCATGCAATCATTGCAAAACGCATTTTCCTTCGGTCGCCAAATTTAATAGGGAGCCGTCATGTCAGCAGTTTTACGCAGTGTCGATGTCGAGGGTCGGTTGTCCGTGGTTAAACCGCTGATCAGTCAACAAATTCAACCGGCGATTCAATTAAAACAAATTGCCAAATCTTACGGTGAAGGTCAAAACAAAACCTCGGTATTGAAAGATATCAATCTTAGCATCGAGGATGGCGAGTTTATCGCTATTGTCGGCTTTTCCGGCAGCGGCAAGACGACCCTGATTTCGATGATCGCAGGATTGATTCATCCCGATCAAGGACAAATCCTGAAGTCCGGATTACCGGTCAATTCACCGGGACCGGATCGCGGCGTGGTGTTTCAGAATTATTCGCTGATGCCTTGGCTATCGGTGTTCGACAATGTCGCTTTGGCGGTTGATCAGGTTTATAAGCATTGGCCTGCCGCGCAACGCAAAGCGCAGACCGAAAAGTATATTCGTATGGTTAATCTGGGGGCGGCGATGGACAAAAAGCCGGCCGAATTGTCCGGTGGGATGCGTCAACGGGTCAATGTCGCCCGGGCTTTGGCAGCCAATCCTGAAATTTTGTTGCTGGACGAGCCGCTGAGTGCATTAGATGCATTGACGAGAGGCAAGCTTCAGGACGAAATTCTGAAGATTTGGGAGCAGGAGAAAAAAACCGTCATTTTAATTACCAACGATGTCGATGAAGCGATTTATATGGCTGACCGGGTCATCCCATTGAATCCAGGTCCCGGCGCTACCTTCGGACCCGAGTTCCGGGTCGGTCTTGAGCGTCCCAGGGACAGAACCGAACTGAATCATAATGATGAATTTAAAAAATTGCGGGCCGAAATCACCCGTTATCTGATGCAGATCGGCATCGCCCAAACACAAGATACCGGGCAGGATAAAGTCGTTCTTCCCGATGTCAGGCCCAATACCAGCAATGATTGGAAGCTCGATCATTCGGCGCTCAAACCCAAGCTGGACGACAAAGAAAAGCCGCGCTATCTGGAGTTTTCCAAATTGTCCAAAGTCTATCCGACTCCGAATGGTAACAGTTCGGTCAAGGTGGTTGACGGTTTCGATCTGATGATGAAAAAAGGCGAATTTATTTCTATCATCGGACATTCCGGATGCGGAAAATCCACCGTATTGTCGATGACGGCGGGACTCACCGGTATTTCTGAAGGCGGTATTGTTCTGGACAATAAGGAAATTGACGGAGCAGGACCCGATCGCGGAGTGGTATTCCAGGCGCCCAGTTTGTTTCCCTGGTTGACCGCGTTTGAAAACGTCAGTCTGGGTGTCGATAAAGTCTATCCGCACGCGTCACAAAGCGAACGCGATGACATTGTTGAATATTACCTGACCCGCGTGGGTTTGGCGGGGGCCTTGCATAAAAAAGCGGCCGAAATGTCCAATGGCATGCGCCAGCGAGTCGGCATTGCCAGAGCGTTTGCGCTTTCTCCAAAATTATTGTTACTGGACGAGCCGTTCGGCATGCTGGACTCGTTGACCCGATGGGAGTTGCAGGAAGTGTTGATGGAAGTGTGGGAAAGAACCCATGTGACCGCGATCGTTGTGACTCATGATGTGGATGAGGCCATTCTGTTAGCCGATCGGGTTGTGATGATGACAAACGGTCCTCATGCCAAAATCGGCAAGATTGAAACCATCGATTTACCCAGGCCGCGCACCAGAAAAGCCTTACTCGACCATCCGGATTACTACCAATACCGGGAGAGTTTGCTGACTTTTCTGGCTGACTGTGAACATACGCATTGATTTTAAATGATTCATCGACCACTGATTCATTCAAACGATCATGAAAAAACGGGGCATTGCGTTTTTAACACGAAAGTTACAATCAACCAGAACACAGCCACTTACTCAAGTTTAGGGCCGTAAACGATTTTTTTTATTATTATTAGGGGAATAGCCATGCTGTCTGTTAAAGCGTTATCGCTGCAAAAACACACGTGTCGAACACATAATCTCACCGCGTTGTTATTTTGCATACTAGCCTCATCTGTAAGCAACAACGAATCGTTGGCCGCAGAAAATGAAAAGCCCATCGGGCAAATCGCGCCGGGGTTGACATTCACCGGCGAACTGCGTGGCCGCTATGAAGGGTGGAATTTTTTCGAGCCCAGCCAAGCGGGTACCGAACACGAATATGATTTTTGGGCAACACGAACTCGCTTAGGTTTAAAACTGGAAACCGATTGGGTTGACGGTTTTGTTCAAACGCAACATGTTGGACTCTATGACTTGCCGGATAATGCATTCGCCCCCGCCGTCGGGCCACTGGGACTGGGCGGTGCTTACTATAGAGATAATGACAGCCGCGCGAAAAGCCTGTCTGATTTGCATTTGCAGGAGCTTTGGCTGAATTTCAAAATGGGCTGGCTGGGCGCTCCCGGTTTAAATCTTAAACTGGGTCGTTTTGGTGTCAATGAAGGCTTGGAATATAAGACCGGTGACAAGAGTTTCGACTTCTTGAAAACCTTTCGGGTTTCCCAGCGGTTGATCGGAAATTTCGACTTTACCCATGCAGGAAGGCGCTTTGACGGCTTTTCCGTCGTTTACGACAAGCCTGACTACAACTTTACCGCAACCGGCGTGCGGCCCACGCAGGGTGGGTTCAATATCGATGTGCAAAATCAGATGAGCGCTGTGGATGTTTTCTATACAGCCTTGACCAGCAAACGCAATGCTTTGCTGCCGGGTACCGAAGCGCGATTGTTCTATCTCTATTACAACGATGCTCGAGACATTCGGGTTGTTGATAACCGGCCGTTAGCACAACGCTCCTTCGCGCAAGATGACAATGTGCGCGTCCATACCATAGGTACTCACTCTTTGACTCTTTTACCGGTTGGTCCTGGTCAATTCGATGCGTTGCTTTGGGGCGCTTACCAATTCGGCGACTGGACCAACCAAGAGCATAGTGCATGGGCCGGAACTGCCGAGGTGGGTTATCAATTTACGAAACTGCCGTTAAAACCTTGGTTTAGAGGTGGCTATACCCGGTCTTCCGGAGACGATGATCGTAGCGACGGCACCCACAAAACCTTTTTCCAAGTCTTGCCGACCGTTCGACTTCAAGCCCTTTTCCCATTCTATAACTTGATGAACATCGAAGACACCTATGCTCAATTTATCCTATCGCCGTTGGACAACGTCCAGGTTCAGATGAATTATCATCATCTTGCTCTCTCATCAACGGATGATTTGTTTTATGCCGGCGCCGGTGCAACCAGCCGGACGGGGTCCTTCGGTTATTTCGGACGTAACGGCGGCGGTTCACGGGATGTGGGACAGCTCGTCGATGTCTCGTTAAGCCACAAATTGAATAATTATGTCAGCTGGAATATGTACTACGGACACGTTTTCGGCGGAACGGCCATGGGCAATGCTTACGCGAACAACAAAAATGCCGATTACGGCTTTGTCGAAGTCCAATTCAATTTTTGATACTGCTCAAAATATTCGTTTAGCCATCGTTCTGGATTATTTTAAGGATAATGATCATGAAACTAAAATTAGTCGTGATTGGTAACGGCATGGCAGGCATGCGCACCGTTGAATCCTTGATCGAATCGGCATCCGACTTATATGACATCACCGTATTCGGGGCCGAACCTTACGGTAATTACAATCGCATTTTGTTGACTCCGGTCTTGTACGGCGAAAAACGGATCGATGACATCATGATTCACGATTTTGCCTGGTATCACCAGCACGGTATTACGCTTTATTGCGGTCCGGATAAATCGGTTGTCGATGTCGATAGGGAAAAACAGAGAGTCCTTGCCAAGGACGGAACGCAGGCTTATTACGATAAATTATTGATTGCGACAGGCTCTGTGCCGCTGATTTTACCCATTCCGGGGCGTGACGCCGACGGCGTCATGAGTTTTCGGGAAATTGCCGATGTCGAGGCTATGATCAAAAAATCCCAAACCAGGCAGCATGTCGTGGTCCTGGGTGGCGGTTTGTTGGGCCTAGAAGCGGCCAACGGTTTACAGCAGCGCGGTATGAACGTCACCGTCGTCAATCGCGCCGGACATTTACTGAACCGGCAGCTCGATGAAAAGGCGGGCGCCATGCTGAAGAAACAACTGGAAAGCAAAGGGCTTTATTTTAAATTAGGCTGTACGATCAAAAACATTATCAGCGTTGAGGGGCATATCAGCCAGGTTGAACTCAGCGACGGATCCAAGCTGCAAGCCGATCTTTTGATAATGGCGACCGGTATTCTACCCAATATGACGCTTGCCCGGCACATTGGCTTGCACTGTGAACAAGGCATTGTGGTCGATGACAGTTTGCGTACCAGCGATCCGGCCATTTATTCAGTCGGCGAGTGCGTTCAGCATCGCGGCGAACTGTTCGGGCTGGTCGCGCCGGTTTACGAACAAGCCAAAGTGTGCGCGCAGCATTTGGCGCATAAAAAAGCGCCGGTATATCAAAGCCTCCAGCCTGCGACTCGGCTTAAAGTGACGGGTATCGATTTATTTTCGGCAGGCGATTTTACCGGTGAAGCCGGTACCGAACAGATAGTCTTTATGGATCCGGCCTTAAATGTTTACAAAAAAATAACCGTAAAAAACAGTTTGATTGCCGGTGTTTTGTTATACGGCGACACGGCTGATTCAGCCTGGTATCTGGATTTACTGAAGAATAAAACTGATATTTCATCCTTGCGTGACTGCCTGATTTTTGGACAAACGCCCTTATCCGCCGCTGCATAAGCTGTTGCCATGATAAAGACCAAAATTAAAACGACGTGTCCCTATTGCGGGGTCGGCTGCGGCATCATTGCAACTGTCGATGACCCTCTTACTCATCAGGTGACTGTGCAGGGCGATCCTGAACATCCGGCTAACTTCGGAAAACTGTGCTCCAAAGGCGCAGCGCTGGGTGATACGGTTTCGCTCGAAAACCGGCTGCTGTATCCGGAAGTTAGGGGTCAGCGTTGTGATTGGGGTACGGCGCTGGATGCGGTTGCCAATGAATTGACCCGTATTATTCGAGATCACGGCCCTGATGCTGTAGCCTTTTATGTTTCCGGCCAGTTGCTGACCGAAGATTATTATGTCGCCAATAAATTGATGAAAGGGTTTATTGGTTCAGCAAATATCGATACCAATTCCAGGCTTTGCATGTCATCAGCCGTTGCAGGCTATAAGCGGGCTTTTGGAGCCGATGCGGTTCCCTGTAATTATGAAGACTTGGAACTGGCCGGTTTAATCGTACTGACCGGATCCAATACCGCCTGGTGCCATCCGGTTATATTCCAGCGCATCCGCAAGGCGAAGGAAAAAAATCCTGCATTAAAAATAGTGGTTATCGATCCGCGCAGGACGTCTACCTGTGACAGCTCTGATCTGCATTTGGCGGTCAAGCCTGGCATGGACGGACTTTTGTTTAATGGCTTGTTGAGCTATCTGGCACAGACCGATGCTTTGGATAACGACTATATACAGGCCCATACCCAAGGTTTTGATTCGGCTTTGGCCGCAGCAATAGCCAGTGGCCCGACCATAGCTTCCGTCGCGGAAGGTTGCGGCTTGACGGAAGCGGCTGTTGAACAGTTTTTCAACTGGTTTGCCGAGACGCGCAATGTTGTGACGGTTTACTCTCAAGGCATCAATCAATCCGGTTCCGGTTCTGACAAATGCAATGCGATTATCAATTGCCATCTGGCGACCGGCAAAATAGGCCAACCCGGCATGGGACCTTTTTCTTTTACCGGTCAGCCGAATGCCATGGGCGGCAGGGAAGTGGGCGGTCTCGCCAATACCTTGGCCGCGCACATGGAACTGGACAACCCTGAACAGGTCGATCTGGTTGGCCGCTTTTGGGGTAGCGATCGTGTTGCGGCAAAACCCGGTTTGAAAGCGGTGGAACTGTTCGATGCAATTTATGACGGCAGCGTTAAAGCGGTCTGGATTATTGCGACCAATCCGGTTGTGACGTTGCCGAATGCCGATAAAATCAAAGCAGCATTGAAAAAATGCGAACTGGTGATTGTTTCCGATTGTATCGAAGCGACGGATACGATGGATCTGGCACATATCAAATTGCCGGCCTTGGGCTGGAGCGAAAAAGACGGTACGGTCACCAATATGGAGCGCCGTATTTCCAGGCAACGGCCTTTGTTTCAGGCCTCCGGCATGGCCAAGCCGGATTGGTGGATTATCAGTCAGGCAGCAGAGCGAATGGGTTACCGGGAAGCCTTCAATTACCGGACCAGCGCCGATATATTTCGAGAACATGCGGCGCTGTCCGGTTTTGAAAATGATGAGTCCGGGCTTAATCGCGATTTTAATATTTCCGCGTTTGCCGGGATTAAACAGCATGAATTTGACCACTTGCAGCCGGTGCAATGGCCTGTCACGGACAAGGCCCGCGACGGAACGGCGCGGCTTTTTGGCGATGGTCAGTTTTATACGGCTACAAAAAAAGCCCAGTTTATCGCCATTGAACCGCGCCCTCCGGTCAATGCGCCTAATTGGCAATACCCGCTGACCTTAAATACCGGGCGCTTGCGTGATCAGTGGCATACGATGACCCGCACCGGTTTGTCAGCCAGGCTCAATGCGCATAAACCGGAACCTTTTGTTGAAATTCATCCTGCCGATGCAGTCGAATACAACCTTAACACGCAGGATCTGGCCGTGCTGGAAAGCCGTTGGGGCAGCATGATTGCCCGGGTTGTAATAACGGAGAGCCAGCAGTCCGGCAGTGTATTTGTGCCTATGCATTGGACGGCACAACACAGCAGCCGGGGCAGAATAGGCGTGTTGGTCAATCCGGTCGTTGATCCGTGCTCAGGGCAGCCTGAAAGCAAGCAAACGCCGGTAACAATCGTAGGTTATCCCGCGCAGTGGTACGGGATGATTTTGTCGCGCTCGCCGTTGATTATTTCTGGTATTGAATATGTCGTCAAAATCAAGGGCAATGGTTTTAGCCGTTATGAATTGGCGGATGTCACGCAACCACTGGATTGGCGGCATTGGCTTGAGACAATCGTATCAAAATCGGCTGAAAATAATGACTGGCTGGAATACAGCGACCCTGAGTTGGGTGCGTACCGCAGCGCATTAGTCATTGATGACCGGCTGGAGTGCTGTTTGTTTATTTCGTCCACGCCGGTATTGCCGGAACCGGCCTGGCTGGCAACCTTGTTTGCTCAAGAGGCGCTAAGCCGACCCGAACGTTTGCGTTTACTCAGCGGACTGCCGCCTATGGGGGGCGAGGATTGCGGGCGTATTGTCTGTTCGTGTTTTAACGTGGGCGAAAAATCGATTGCCAAAGCGGTCAAAACATACGGGTTGAATACGGTTGAAGAGATTGGCGGGCGTCTAAGCGCGGGTACCGGATGCGGTTCATGTCTTCCCGAGTTGAAAAACTTTTTAAATCAAAATGTCGCTGCTGATCAGGCTTAAACCGAGTGTGCCGCCTTTATTCAATCGAAATAAGATCAGAAAAAGGCTTGTTGCCGGGTAAGCGGCTAAGCTTAAACCAATAGGCGTCGATTATTCTGAACATATCGATGAAAGCTGCCATGTCGGTCGGTTTAATGATATGACTGACCGCGCCCAGTTGGTAGGATGTGGTAATTTCAATTTCCGAATCGGCAGAAGAAAAGACGATCACCGGGATATATGACAGGTTATGATCCGATTTGATTTCAGTCAAAAACTCCTGGCCGTTCATGCGCGGCATATTGACATCCAGCAGAATGATATCGGGGGGCTCAAATCCGGCAATTCCATTGTTGCCGTTCCTGATATATTCGAGCGCTTCCAGTCCATCCGTCACATGGTGAAGGTGGCACTGAATGTTATTTTCTTTCAGCGCCATCTTGACCAGATTAGCCTCGGCAGGTTCATCCTCGATCAGTAATATCCTGAAATTAACTGACTTGTAAGTGCTCATAACGGACGACTTAGTGCAACTCTATCAGTTGAAATGTTTTACAGCTGTTTATCATACGGGCTTGTCGCTCTCATTATTTCTTGATTAATTAGAACCTTCGGCCAAAGTGATTTGGATTAGAGTTCCCTCCGGGTGTCTTTTCTTCGGACTTTAAACAGGCTGTAGCTTATATCTAATCAGGTATTGTTTTGTTTGGTAGGCCTGCTTTCTCGATACGCTTCAGTGAAATTTTAGAGGATTGTGGGCAGAAAGCTAGAGTCAATCAGGCTATTCAGCGTATCGCTACGATTTATTTTTCCGATTTGAAGTAACACTTTGTTCAGGTGGCCCGCGCTTTCAAGCAGGACGGGCTTATTGCCGGCTAATAAGCGGTGGTTGCTTTTCAGGTCGGGTAATACAAGTCCTTTGTAGGCATTGAGGACATTTTCGGGAGGCAGATTCAGATGTTTGGCCATGCGGTAAGAAGCGTCTTGTGGATTGGTGTTGAGATGATAAAGGCCTTTAAAATGTGCTTCAATGAGATGCATGATGGCCTGCCTGTAGCTCACATTCAGCCGGTCGGTTCTTACCGCCAAAGCATCCACAATCAAATTGGGTGTTGACCGGCTATCAAAGAGCTTTACCGCTCCATCGGAGAGCAACTGGCTGGCTACCGGTTCGTACGTCACTATTACGTCAACCTGCTGGTTTTGCCAAGCGTTAAGGTGGTCTGCGATCGTTAACGGTACTTTGACGATATCGTTTGATGACAAACCGGCTGCTTGCAGTGCCTTGTGCAGAATCAGGCTGGAAACCGACCCTTCTTCCACTCCAATTCGCTTGGCTTTAATATCGGAGAGGCTGTTAATGCCGGGACGGGCCAGCAGCATGTCGGCTCCTGCGGATATGTTAAATACCGATACAATCGAAAGCGCCACGCCTTCAAATCTGGCTCGCAATATTTCATCCATCGTCAGCGCAGCACCATCGACAAGTCCCGCTTTCAGCTTTTGTAACGAGTCTGTTGCAGACCGCGTTTCAATGAGCGTCACCTGATTGTTATCCAGCCAGTTTTCCCGCATCGCTAAAAACATAAACTCGTATCCGGGCCAGGCGTGAGCGGCTATGGACAGCGGTTTGCTAAAGATAGATTCACATCCGGAAAACAGCGGAAATAAACCCAAAGCGCTTAGTCGAGCGATAAATTCCCGTCGGGAAAAGCCAACTTTGTAAGGGTTTGACGCCATGCTATGGCTCTCCGGTTAAGGTTAATTGGATTAAACTGTCTCGGTGGTTTTTACCGGTATTTCAAAAATAAACCGGCTGCCTTTGCCTTCACCTTCGGACTCTGCCCAAATCCGGCCTTCGTGGTGTTCGACAATTTTCCGGCATAAAGCAAGCCCCATTCCTGTGCCTTCAAATTTGGCCCGGGATTGCAAACGGCTGAAAAATTGAAATAAACGGTGGATCTGACTCGGAATAATGCCAACCCCGTTATCGCTGATGGTAACTCGCCAGATCGCATTTTCCAAATGGCCCTGGATGTGGATAATGGGCGGCTGTTCTTCGTTGCGATATTTGATTGCATTGGCAGTCAAATTGAGAAACAAGCGCGTCATCTCATCCTGGCTGGCGACAATTTCCGGCCATTCCCCGCTAACAGTGATTTGCGCATGAGCCTCCTGACGGGCCGGTTCCAGAAAAAACAGGGCGTTATCCAGTGCAGTTCGGCTGGGGTGCTTGCTTTTGGGGGCGGATTTACGGCCGACACGCGAATACTCGAGTAAGGACACAATCATCGCATCCATCCTCTTTGCGCCTTGTAACGCAAAGTTCATGTTTTCCCTGTCGTCATTATCCAGAACGGCATCCAGATGTTTTTCCACTAATTGCAGATGACCGGTTACCATTCTTAGCGGTTGCCGCAAATCATGCGATACGCTGTAAGCAAATTGCTCGAGATCGGCATTTGATTTTTGCAGGTCACATTCCGCCTGTTTTCGTTCATTGATATCTGTGTGTGTGCCGATCATGCGTAAAGGTTCGTTCGAATCAGAATGACTCACAACCATGCCGCGCGCAAGAATCCAATGCCATTCCCCGCTTTTGCTGCGCATTCGGAATTCGGTTGTGTAAAGTGGCAGATGATTTTCGAAATAATTGTGTACTGTGGCAATCACTCTATCTCTATCCTCCGGGTGTATGCGGTCTTTCCATGAGTCAAACGTGTTTTCAAATTCATCCTCTGCATAACCGATCATTGCTTTCCATTGCTTTGAAAAAAAGACCTGTCCGGTTGGGATATGCCAGTCCCAGACGCCATCTCCGGCACCTTCCAGTGCGAACTTCCAAAGTGCTTCACTTTCCTGCAGCTTGAGTGTTTGTTGTTGTACGTTCTTGCGTTCAATACGCAGTCGCCGGTTTGCGATGATCAATGCAATGCCCAGCGCGATAACACCTGCGGCGGTGAAAAGAATGGCCAGTATTTGCGAGGTGTAGCGGCGCCATACATCATTTAATGTAAAGCCGGGCAGGTTTTCGTAGGGCGGCGCTCTAAGCTCTCGTAGCAACTCATTGGTGGCCAGATAATCGGCGGGGACGGTAAAGCCTTGAATGCCAATCGACCGGGTCACATCCGAATGGTAGCTAAGCATGAATAAGGCAGCTGTGACGCGTCGCGCCAGTTTTTCATCGATTTGTGGCAGCGACGCAAAAGGCCATTCCGGAAACAAACGCGTCGAAATGACGAGAGGAAAATCGGGTAAATCCTGGCTATTGATAATGCTGATAGCGTTGAGGTCCAGCTTGCCTTGTTGAGCCAGACCTTCCAGTACGCCGGTTCGGACAAAACCGGCATCGGCTTCACCGCTCAAAACGGTCTCGACGACTTTGTCATGCGGCGTGCCCATCGTCCGGATTTTATAATTTTTGCCTGCTTTTAAACCTGCTTTTTGCAGTTCATGAATTTGTAAGTGATAGCCTCCCAAAGATCCCTCGCCTACCGCCGCGACATTTTTTCCGCGAATATCGGCTAATCGGCGTATGTCTTTCCGGCTTTTTAACGCGAAAATAACCCCGCCAAAAGCGGTCAATCCTTTTGCGTCGTAACTGTTGATCAGTGTTGCCAGCGGCGAAGACAAGCCGATGTGATGAGCGATTTGTATATAGTGAGCAGGACTTGTCAGAATGAAGTCAATCTGCCGGGAAAAGACAGCCATTTCCAGTTCGTTGTAAGAAAGTGCTTCAATGAGAAAGTCATGCTCGGGAATGGCGGTTTTGAGCATCTTGGCCAGCGGTTGCCATTGTTGCTGCATGTCCTGCTGAGAGCGGAAAGCCAGTATGCCGATCTTTACGGGATCCGCTTGAGCGGAGCTGATGAATGACATGCTCAGGCAGCTAATTAGCATTAATAAAAGGCAGCCGGAACTGGTTTTTCTGTTGTCAGGTAATGAGGAAAATAAGGATAAATCAGTATTATCCGGGTGCGTCCTGCCTTTTTTGCTTAGCCAACGCTCAGCAAAAAATAAGAGCCGCATATGAAAACTGCTTTTTCAAGGAGAGTATGAAACCGTTTAACATAAGTGATTCAACAAAAGGGACGTTGTCATGCTGATGATTGTCCTGACTGATTAAAGTTTTTCAGCCAGCTTTCAACCGGTTCGGGACGTCCGAAGAAATAACCTTGGTGAACGACATTACCTAGCGTATTCAGGAAATCAGCCTGATGTTTTGTTTCAACGCCTTCGGCGACAATGCGCAAATTAAGATGTTTGGCTACCGCAATAATGGTTTCAACCAGCGCCGCATCGCTGGCGTTTGTCAGTATGTCCTGAATAAAGCTTTTATCAATTTTGATTTCCTGAATCGGTAAACGTTTAAGATACGAAAGACTGGAATAACCGGTACCGAAATCATCCATTGAAAAGTGAACGCCCAGCGCTGTCAATGAACTCATTTTTTCAGCCACTTCATTGATATCATTGATAACCAGGCTTTCGGTGACCTCAAGAACAAGATGTGCCGGGTTGGCTCCTGAAGATTTCAAGATTTTCAGGACTTTTTCAACAAAATCGGACTGATCAAAATGGCGGGGACTTATATTGACCGAGATGCGCAGGCCCCGGTTTTCTTGTTCCAGTTTTACCAGCAATTGACAGACCTCGGTTAACACCCACCGGTCAAGCGCGATAATCAGGTTGGATGCTTCCGCCAAAGGGATGAACTTATTCGGAAAGACCATGCCGCGACTGGCATGAGGCCAACGCACCAGAGCTTCAGCGCCAACTTGCTGTCCTGCCGCATTGACTTGGGGTTGAAGGTAAACCTTCAGTTGATTAAGGCTAATTGCCAGACGTAATTCATTTTCCAGCTGGAAGCGTTCAATGATGGCCTCGCTGAGTGCGGATTCAAAAATGACAGTTTGGCCTTCACCTTTTGCTTTGGCCTGGTTCAAGGCAATATCGGCCTCACGCAGGACGTCAATGGCCGTTTCCGTGGATGATTTGGGAAATAAATTGATCCCAATGCAGATATCCAGACAAATGGTTTCGCCGTTTATGACAATGCCTTCCCGCAGTGTCGCGCGCATTCTCTCGGAAGTGGCGGCCGCTTCACGCATACCGTTCTTTATGTCAGAGGATGCATTTTTTTGGAGAATGGCAAATTCGTCTGAATCAAGTCTGGCCAACAGATCATTGGGGTTCATGCATTGCTCTAGCCTCATGGCGACGGATTTGAGCAGGTCATCGCCCATAGCCATGCCTCTGACTTCATTGATGCTTTTAAACCGGTCGATATCAATCAGAAGAATGTTTGCAAAATGACCGTCCTGGTAAGCTTGTTCCAGCGTTAGTTCCATTTGTTTAAGAAACAGTGCCCGGTTTGCCAGATTCGTCAACGGGTCAGACCATGAAAGACGTTCAGCGATATGCTGCGCGCGCTTGATGTCACTCAGGTCCGAAAATATAGCGGTGTAATGGGTGATATTGCCGAGTTCATCCTTGATCGTGCTGATTGTTTGTATGACTGGGAAAACTTCACCGTTACGGCGGCTGCAGAACATTTCGCCGCTCCAGAGCCCTTTGGTCATCAGTGAGGTCAAAACACCTCTCAGAAAATCTTTGGAATGCAGGCCAAAGCAAAATTTAAGCGGGTCTTTATCCAGTACTTCATCTTCCTTAAAGCCGGTAATACTCAAAAATGAAGGGTTTACGGCGACTATTTTCGATGTGGCATCGGAGACCACAATCGCTTCTCCGGTGGTTTCAAAGACGCGGGTGGCCAATCTTTGACGTTCTGCCGCCTTTCTGATTTCGGTGATATCCCTGCCGACCACTACCAGGCCTTTGCGTCGGCCATCCTCATGAAATAACGGGACTTTTACAATATCGAAGACTAAGGGGCTAGTGCCCGGGCGAGGAATGGTTTCCTCTCTTCTGAGCATGACGCCGGATTGCCAGGCCGCTTCATCACTGGCTTCGCAGGCAAGAAAGGCCTCTTTATAAAAAGTTTGGTATTCGGCTAATTCGGAATCTTTTTTGCCCCGATAATCAACATTTTCCAGTTGAAATAATTTCAGATCAAATGTGTTGGCTTCCAGCCAGCGTCCTTCAGCGTCTTTAAAGCAGACAATGTCGGGCATGGCGTTAATCAGCGTACGTAATTGGGAGCCGGTTTCGGAGAGGCGTTGTTCCAGCTGGTTGCGGCTGATGGCATAGCTGATGGAACGGATCAGTGCTTCACTGTCATAGTTACCTTTAACCAGATAGTCCTGAACTCCTAATGTTAGCGCTTGCAGTGCCAATTCGTTATTTTCGTGACCGGTTAACACGATGATGGGGATGGAGCGCGCCTCTTTTAATAAGGCCTCTACAGTTTTGATGCTGTTAGAGTCAGGCAGGGAAAGGTCAAGCAACAGAACCTGGGGAAGCTGCTTTTCCAGTTTTATCTTGGCTTCTGCCAGATGAGTGACCCAGATCACGTCAAATATAATATCCCGGCTCATTCTTAATGCAGAACTTATCAGATGAGCGTCACCGGGGTCGTCTTCGACCAGCATGATTTGGCAAGCGTTAGAAGGAATCATCAGAGCGAATTTAAAACCTGTTGTTTTTTATTGGTAGAGACTGGTTGCTCGTTTCTTCTAAATTCAATAGATTAGAGGCCATTATAGTCAAGTAAAGCTATTTAAGTTGCCGGTTCTGCCTTGAAATATCTGGAATCATTAATATTGTCTTGCAGTTACCTGATTAACAGTATGGGTTATCGGTTCTCATGACGAGTTCACCCGGCTTTTTAAGTCAATCTTAAGGTATCATAATAAACAGTAAATTCTGCCTATGCCGATACTTTCGACTGAAATAAAATTTAAACCGAATAAGTTTTAAATGAGTTAAAAAGGGTACAATGTGCCGATTTTAGAATGGCATTTGTTTAACGAATACCTGTAAATTCAATACGGTGTTTGTTTGAGGGCTTAAAAAACGTAATTATTTAGCGCAGCAACAAAACAAAGGTAATACACCGTTTAGATTGCGGTTGGCGAAAGCCAACCCATCAGTTCAAGGACAGGGTGTCAATTGTTGGGTTGCTAAAAGCAGGCACCCCAGACTACGCTAAATAATTACAAAAAAACAAATCAGTCGAGGAAGTTACAACGTTCGCGTTACCGTGAAAGTACACGAACTAAAGAGGGAGCGGTTGATCGATCGACAGGTGTCGGCGGCAGGGAGCCGCCGTCAAGCCTACATGGACGTATTCACGGCGTCCTGTCGGGCGAGTGCCGCTCTCTCCTTAATACCTGGTACTTTCATTTGACGGGGCGAATGCGGGACTTTCATGAACGGTTAGGTGTTTCGGGCAGATGCGTTTCGTTTGGTTTAATTTACAACAGATAAGGTATTGTTTTGGTACAAAAGGTTATTCGCATAGCGACCCGTAAAAGCCCTTTGGCATTATGGCAGGCAGAGCATGTTGCCGAGCGGTTGAAAGCAGCATTTCCCGGGTTACAGACTGAGTTTGTAAAAATGACCACCAAGGGCGATAAGTTACTGGATGCGCCTCTGGCCAAAGTCGGTGGAAAAGGTCTTTTTGTCAAGGAGCTGGAGCAAGGCATGCTGGAAGGGATAGCGGATATTGCTGTTCATTCCATGAAAGATGTGCCGGTGGAATTTCCTGAGGGGCTTCATTTGGCTGCCATTTTGACGAGGGAAGATCCTACCGATGCGTTTGTATCGAATCACTTTCGTTCTTTGGAGGGTTTGCCTTCAAACGCAAAAATTGGTACCTCCAGTTTGCGCCGCCAGTGCCAGATTAAAGAAAAATTTCCGGATGCGGAGATTTTATCGTTACGGGGCAATGTCAATACCCGGTTGGCTAAACTGGATGCCGGTGAATTTGATGCCATCATTCTGGCTTCAGCCGGTCTCAAACGCTTGGGCATGGGAGACCGCATCACCGCCTGTCTTGACCCTGCGCAGAGTTTACCCGCTATCGGACAAGGCGCGATTGGCATAGAGTGCAGAATCGACGATGCGGAAATCAACCATTTGCTGCAGGCGCTGCATGATCCGGATACCACTATCTGCGTTCGTGCCGAGCGAGCCATGAACAAGCGTCTGAATGGTGGATGTCAGGTGCCGATAGCCGGTTTTGCAGAATTGACGGGTAATCATCTGATTATGCGGGGCCTGGTCGGCAGTCCTGATGGCACGATTCTATACAGGGCGGAGCGTTCCGGTTCTGCCGAAGAGGCCGAGGCAATTGGAAAAGCGATTGCAGAAGATTTGCTGGCAAGCGGCGCCGATGTGATTCTAAGGGAATTGCTGGCTTGAATCGCTCACAAGGCATTCTGATAACACGACCGGTTCATCAGGCTGAAAAGCTTTGCGGTTTGGTGTCTGAAGCGGGTTTGCTGCCCATTCGGTTTCCTGTGCTGGACATAGTGCCTACACAAAAGCGTGATCAGGCTAAGCAAATCCTGGCCAGAATTAATGACTATGACCGGTTGATATTTATCAGTGTAAACGCCGTAAATTTTGCACTGCTCCTGAATGATGGCAAAATAGCCGCTTTTACTGATCGGCCAATCGCGGCAGTCGGGGCGTCTACCGCTGACGCTTTGGTGCGGCAGGGTCTGAAAGTTGATACGGTGCCAGAAAGCGGTTTCAACACTGAAGCGCTGTTGGCTATGCCTCAGTTGCAGGCCGTTAAAGGTCAGCGCATTTTAATCATTCGTGGTGAAGGCGGGCGTGAAGCCCTGGCAGATGAATTGCGCAGACGCGGGGCATCAGTTGATTATCTGGAAGTCTATCAAAGAGCGTGTCCTGATTCGAGCCGTGAGCCATTGATAAGAATGTTGCAAGAAGAGCAATTGGCTGTGATTACAGTAACGAGTTCCGAAGGACTGAACAATTTGGTCCGGATGATGGGTGATGAGCTTAAATCAGCGCTATTAATTTTGCCCTTGGTTGTTGTTAGCGAGAGAATGGCGCAAGATGCGCAGGCGATAGGTTTTTTTCACGTAGTTGTGGCAAAAAATCCTTCTGATACCGCTATTTTAGAAGAAATAAAAAAGATCATAAATGGGGAATACCAGTGGCTGAGTTAAGTGAAAAACAAGACCAGAATACCGATAAAGTTTTGTTGAAAAGCAAATCCAAAAGCGGGCTTTGGTTCGGATTCTTAATTTTACTGATCATTCTCAGCATCGGCGGGATTGGTTATTATTTTTTCATGCAATTGCGTGACCAGCAGGAAAATTTGGGTGGCGAGCTTGATAAGGGTGATATGCAGGTCATCGAGCTCAGCAAGCAGTTGAGCGGCTATCAAACCCAATTATCGGCTTTGCAGTCGCAATTGGCGACACTGGTGGCTGATGTCAAAAGCAAGGACGGGCAGTTTAACAAAACATTGTCCGACTTCTCTGAGCTTCATACTGAAAAGCTCGATAATGCCAGAACCGACCTGGGTAATCAGATCCGTCAGGTTCAGCGTCAACTGGGTAAAACCCGGGGCGATTGGTTGATTGCCGATGCCGAATATTTACTGAGTGTGGCAAATCAGCGTTTGCAGCTCATGGGCGATTTGGCAACGACCACCGAAGCGCTGGAAGCGGCTGACCAACGTTTACGCGAGAGCGGAGATGCTGCCGTTTTCAAGGTCAGAGAGCAGATTTCAAAAGATATCGCCGCGTTGAAAACCATTGTCGAATCGGACATGGTCGGGATTTATTCGGCGCTGCAGATGTTGCAAGGCAAAGTGGGGCAATTGCCTTTGATCATGCCTTATGCCGGGAAGCCGTTTACGCCTGCTTCAGACATCCATAGTCACGGTGATTCAGGCGAGGATGAGCATGACATGCTGTCCTTCGCGATGGAAAAGCTCGAAGGCGTCGTCACTATTCGCCACACTGATAAGGAAATCAAGGCAATTCTGGAACCTGAGGAAGCCCTGTTTATCCAGCAACAATTCAGAGTCAAGCTGGAAATGATCAAGCTTGCGCTGGTTCAGCAAAATGAAGCCTTGTATAAAGCAGCCATTGCCGATGCAATAGCCTGGCTCAAGGAAAACTTCACTATGAACGAAGAAACAAAATCGGTTGTGGGCGAGCTGGAACGCATGAATATTATTCGATTAAAGAGCGAATTTCCGGATATAAGCGGGTCTCTGAAGATGCTGCGCGATATTACCAAATTAAGAATTGAAACAGATAAAGCGCTGGCTGAACCGCAAGTCACTGAACAGCCCCTCAAGATAATCAATGAGTGAACTATGAAAAATGTCATCTATTTTCTGGGTTCCCTCTTTATTGCAGTCGCAACCGCTTTTATAGTCCATAGCTGGTTAAGCCAATACGATGACTCGGGCTATGTACTCATCGGTATGGGACGATGGTCTTTAGAGACTTCGCTGGTGTTTTTTGGCGTGGCTCTGGTGATCGTTTTTTTTATCACCTATATGTTTTTTCGCTCGCTAGGCTGGTTAATGCGGTTGCCGGGCAAGATGAAAGATCGCGGCAAGAATGTTAAATTCAACCGTTCTCAAGAAGCACTGATTGCCGGCTTAGTCGATTCTGCGGAAGGTAACTGGGAAAAAGCCGAAAAAATATTGATCAAGCACGCATCGCACAGCGGCGCGCCTTTGATTCATTATTTGACGGCGGCAAGGGCGGCTCAATCGCGAGGCGCCGTTGAAAAAAGGGACGAATATCTGAAAAAAGCGGCCGATTATGCGCCCGGCTCTGATATAGCTGTGGGCCTGGTTCAGGCAGAACTGCATTTGTCGGGAAATCAGTTTGAAGAGGCGTTGCAAACGCTGAGCAAATTACACTCGATCAATCCGGGCCATGCAGCCGTTCTTAAACTGTTGCATCAAACGTACCGGCATATAGGCGATTGGGATGCAATCAGGAAACTGATTCCCTCGTTGAACAAGAACAAGGTGCTGATGGAAGCCGAAGTCAAACTATTGGAGGCTGACGCTTACAGCAATCTCCTCAGGCAGGCGGCACAAAAAGGAGATTTCACCGAAATTCAAGGACTTTGGCAGGAAATACCCGGCTACATCAAAACTGTGTCAGGCATTCCGGCCATTTATTTTGCAGCGATGATTGATGTGGGTGCCGGGGCCAAGATTGAAGATGAACTGGCGAAAATTATCTCTTCGAACTGGGACCATACCTTACTGGTTCTGTTTGGCAGTGTTCAGTCAAATGACCGGGTCAGACAGCTTAGAACAGCGGAAAGCTGGTTGACCGTTTATCCCGATGATCCTGTCTTGCTGAGAATTCTGGGGAAATTATGTATTTTGTCGAACGATACGGATAAAGCGGAACTTTATCTGGAAAAGAGTATTGCTGTTGAACCTTCGGTTTCAGCTTATCAGTTATTGGGCAATATACTGTTTGGCAAAGACGATAAAAATAATGCTATTGAATGCTACAAAATGGGGCTGGAATTAGCGTCTAGCGAAGTGATCAGTCAGGTTGAAAACTTTACAGGTTGACGCGTCTGGTTCCTTCCACTATTTCCTATATCAGTAAGAATGACCAGTAAATTCATGGGTTCTACGTTTACTTTGTCTTAGAGGAAAGCGTCATTAATTCCCGCAAGGCTTACGTCTACCCTCAAAGCTACAAAAGATCAAACGGGGAATTGCCGGGTAAGGGTTTATTAGAAGTTTCCTCTAATCGTCAACAGCATACCCGGTTACGCCCGTTTTGTTTGGCTAAATACAAAACTGTCTATCGGTCGCTTCTAACAGCAAGTCTGCGCTGGTTAACAGGTTTTTTTCGTCCAAAGTAGCGGTGGCTAACCCCTGCGAATGTGCCGGAACGAGAAGGGGCCAAATTAGTCCCGGCGTTACTCACCGGCATCTGCAAAAATCTGCAGCGCATTTGGGTCGATGGCGGCTATCGTGGCAAAGAGTTTAGCGCTTGGATAGCGGAGCGAGTTCGTATTGACTGGGCCGTTGGTCTTCTTTCCAACTACGCAAATGGCTTCGAATTGTTGCCCCATCGCTGGGTCATAGATCGGACTTTTGCAGGGCTTTATCGCTACCATCGGTTGAGTAAGGGTTATGAAGTCAGTATTGAGTCCAGTCGAGCATTTGTACATATTGCCATGATCATTTTGATGCTCAATAGACAAACAAATGGCTCTCCTGCCAACTTTTGAGACACGTACTTAGGTTGTCCAGGCTTGGTATAGAGTTTAGTTTGCCTTAATAAGTCCCTTCATTCCGGCAGGGTCGCCGGAAACAAGAAGTCATTAATATGGCAAAGGCTGTAGCTATCATGTGTCCTGGATTCGCTTACGTGGTCTAACGGTTCTGCCAGGATGACGCCTCTGTCTTAGGCGAAAAGTGCTTTATTAAATGGGTTTGTCGCCGTTTAAGCAGACCCTACCGATAATTCCTGCAACTTAAGCTGGTGACTGCCCGTTTTTGAAATTGTTGGCAAACTTCAGCAAAAGTTGCTAAGCCTGTGTTTCGATAACGGCTATCAGTTTGTGCAAGGCGTTGATTAAGTGATTGCTCGCTGTATGCAGTTCATCGATCTGATCCAGTACGTCCGAATGCCGGTTCTCAATGGCAGTTTTCAAAAATCGCCTGCTCAGGTCATGTACCTGCCGATGCAATGGCTCAATGTCTTTAAATTCGGGGTGATTGCCATAGCGGATAAGGCCTTCATGCTTATACCAGATGCCGAATCGGCAAAGGTTTTCATCCAGGGGCGGAGGCACTTCGCGCTCACCATTAAGACAGCTTACAATGATTTTGATCCAAGCGCGATGCTCTACTTCGGCAAACAGTAACGGTTGCTGGTTACGGCTGATTCGGGAATGGTTCCAGGCCGCCCAGGACGGGTCGGGACGCCAGGTTTTGATCCAGGGTTGTAGTTCGGGCGCAG
>JAGXSU010000019.1 GCA_018333785.1 Methylomicrobium sp.
TGCCGACGATCAAATCTTACCCAACCTAGCCAAGAGCTATCCGACAGTCAAATTCCAACGACTTGATCAAGTTCAATGATCAAGATTGTCAGCCTTCATTCCAACCTCATTTTGCAAATAGCCAAACAGATTAGAGCATCTCTAATCATTGGAGTGAAGTTGGGTGTTGTACTTCCATGATGGTGATTGGTCATATCGATTTGGATTAGGATCGCTGTCTTGCAGGGCAAAATACAAAAAGATCAGCAGACCCAAGAAAGGGATGGCTGTAATCACAAACCACCATCCAGTTCGTCCCGTGTCGTGTAAGCGTCTGATGGAAACGCCAAGACCAGGAAGAATCATCGCCAAAGTATATATCGCGCTCAGTGGCCCATAGCCGGTGTCAAAGTTAAAAGTACCCATGAGCTGATCAATTAGGCCAAATAATCCGACAGCGAGAATATTGAACAGCGTGAAATACCAATATTCACTTCGGGTGGCACGGCCTTTGAAGACGCCGTATTTCTTGAATGCTGCAAAGTAATAATTCACGACAGACTCCAATCGATTGTTTGTTTTCCAAGATTTTCTAAAGCCGCATTTGAACGGCTAAAAGGTCTCGAACCGAAAAAACCTTTGTTGCATGATCCGCCAATCGGCGATGGATGGCTGGACTCGATAATGGTATGGCCATTATCGGCGATAAAGGGCAGAATTGACTTGGCGTGGTTTCCCCAAAGAATGAACACAATGCCAGAATGCTGTTGAGACAAAGCGGACGCCAGTGCTTCAGTTATTGGCTGCCAGCCGAGTTTGCTGTGCGAGCCTGGTTTGTCTTTTTCGACGGACAGCATTCTATTGAGAAGCAGAACGCCTTGATCAACCCATTTTGTAAGGTCTCCATGTTCAGGAACCTGACAACCAATGTCATGGTTCAACTCCTTGAAAATATTCCTTAAGGAAGGGGGGATCTTGACACCTTTTGGTACCGAAAAGCTCAATCCCATCGCTTCCGGTACCGACTTTGTTTCTCCGGATTCAAGGCGAATTTCTGCAATACCGTGATAAGGATCTTGGCCTACGATCACGCATTTCACGTTTTCCGGATTGATTGAAAGCGCTTGATATCGATGGTCCGCGACGGGCAAAATCATCGACTGAGTGGAAAGCTTATCCAAATTTCGATCAATTACGCTGATGGCATTAAAAATCTCAAGTTTCCCTGAGTTTGATAAGAGATTCGCCCAATGTGATGGGATTGTGGCCATTATTTCTGCACCTCTGAAAATTTCGTAGAATTCAACAGTATCTTGTGAGCCATACTCCAAAGGAAAGAATCTCCTTCACGCAGAGCTTCGAGTAATAATGCCTTCTCAGCCAAATACACCTTGGCGAATTTGGGATCGTGCATCTACGATGCTTCGCATGTTATCGATCAAATCAGCTAACTTTATAGTCTTTGCCTGTGGACTTGCTTTGGCTATGTGTTCACGATCCATGTTCTTCCGTTTAGCCCTGTTGCCGTCGGTCAGTTTGCTCACGTCAGCCAACATTTCAACCAGAGCCGTAACATCGCCCCCAAATACTCGCTCCACATCGTCTAAGGTGGCCGGCGTGTCTTCTACCACGTTATGCAGCCAAGCGGCGCAAATCATAGCCTCCGTCTCCGTGTGCGGCACGCTCCGTAGCAATTCAGCAACGGCTACCAGGTGGGCAATATATGGCTCTCCAGTGTATTTACGCCGATGGTCAATGCTGGCATGGTAACTCGTCGCAAAATCAATAGCTGTTTGTTCCACGGCAGGTATGTCCTGTTGAAAATGCAGACAACGGCTGTGCGGGTATGGCTTGCCCAAACACCCGCTAGGCGCAGAGTACCAGTTGTGCTTGCCAGCGACGCCAATTGGAATTGCGGTCATCACGACACCAGGCGAGAATAAAAGCTGGCCTTTTCCATTTGCTGAAGCGATGAAACCCGGCAACACTCCAAGCCCGGATTGGCAACGATAATAGCCAAAGCCTGAGCCCTTGAGACAGCAACATTCAGCCGATTGATATCGAAAAGAAAATCAAGGCCTCGACTGCTTTCCTCGACATCACTGACGGCCATGGAAATGATCACCACAGGCGCTTCCTGACCCTGGAACTTGTCTATTGTGCCAATAGCAATTTGGTCACCGAGGAGATCTTTGAGCAAATTGACCTGCATATTGTAAGGCGAAACAACAAGGATATCTTCATCCGCGATTGGACGAGCTTCGCCATTTTTAGCGGTAAAACACCCCGTCTTAAGATCATGGATGAGCCGCTGGATAACATCCACTTCCTCTTCGCTACTTTGTCGGTTGCCATCGTGATCAACGTTGACCACCATGATTCCATGGGACTGCTTGATGAGTTTCGAGTCCGGCACCGAAACCCGTTGCCGGTCATTGTTTGTAGCTGCCTTGAGTTTGGCTTCGTAAACCACCTCAGATAACGGGAGGCACACGGCCGGGTGCATTCGATAAGTCCTTTCCAGGAAGATTCCCATGTCTTCAGGAATAACGCCGTGTCCACCAAGCATGTAATCCAATACTGACAATCCCGAACGCCCAGGATGACTTCCTTGAATGGGTTGCTCCAATTGCATTTGATCGCCCATGAGGACCAAGTTTCTTGCGCATCCTGCCACGGCAATCAAATTGGCCAAGGCAACTTGGCTGGCCTCATCAACGAAAAGATAATCGAGAGGGGATTCAAAAGCGGTACTGGAGGCAAAGGCATAGGCGGTTGCCCCGATCACCGCAAACGAATGATAAGGCTCGCGTTTGGTGAAATTCATGGAGGCTCTGTATACGTAATTCGGAAAATGCTCTTCGGAATATCTCTCCTTGAATGCGTCCTGTGTCGAACCAAAGCCACCCACTTTGGCAATCCTTGCGTGCTCGGTAGGTTCGTGGAGGGCATCCAAAAGATTCATGATCGCAGCATGGCTATTACTCATGACGCCGACACGTTTTCCTGCTTTCACCAAAGCAGTGATGACATGCTTGGCGGTGAACGTTTTACCGGCACCGGGAGGGCCCTGGATGCACATCGTACTGTTATCCATCGCTTCGACCGCTGAAATGATGGCTTGCAGATACCCGTCGTCTTCAGGGAATCTTGAGCGAGTGATCGGCAAGTAATGGCCATTGCCCTCAAAATCCGTCTTGAAAACCGGTTTTTCTCGGTTCAGTATCGATTGAATTGCACCGGGCAGTCGGCCATCGAACAAGGATTCCGCCACTTCGCATAGCCTGGTTTCCAACGTCTCGGTGTTGATAAAGGGCTCGTCGGCGAACAACGTGATGCAATCGGTACCAAGCTTTGCTATTTGATCCGGATCAGCAATGAAGTCAACCAGCGCATCCGTTTTGGATTCAGGGAAACGAATGCCTTTCACTCGAATGTCGGTGCCCCTGATGGTTCCAGTGGTAAACTTGTCTTTTCTGACCGGTTGCTTGCTATCGAATATATAACGGAAAATAACGCCGTCATCGGATGGCTGTTGATCGATGATGACGGCATTGTGCAGGCAGGTATCATCGTCGAACAATTCGTCTTCAGGTTTTTCCAGACGCTCAAAATAGGCCCAGATTTTTGGCTTGCGCTCGCGGTTGTGAAATCCAATCAGATCCATGACCAATTGGGCAATGGGGTCGTTCTTGAAAGATTCTTCGGCTTCAAACCGTTCCGAAAGACGTTCCTGCCAGTCACGCAGCGCCTTTTTTTTATCCGCTGCCTGGATTTGCCGAGCCGTTTTTTCCTGGCTGGACTCATCAGATTCCGTTTTAGGCTTAAAGTCGATACCGGCCAATGATTGCTGTTGACGCAGCCAATCCACCAACTCCAGCGTGCTTTCGCAGTCGTCGATGTTGTAATCACGAATATCCTTCAATTCAGGCCATTGTGTCCAATCAAAAGCGGCGGGTTCGGCCAGCCAAGACTGATAGCCATTGGCGTTGTCACTCCAGTTGGTAACACCGCCTTGTTCTCGCCACATTTCATAGAAAATGACGGATTCGCCGCCATTAGCGACTTGCGTGGTTCGTTTGCCTCGGTACAGATGCTCGACGCATTTAATGCTGTAGGACTTTTCCCCAAGAATTAGGCCGTTTATGACAAGCTTATACAGATCAACGAAGACGCCGTTGGCCAGCATTTCGGCAACTTCTTTGATTCGCGTTTCATACCGGGTAGAGAGTTTGCGCATGGCAGCCACTTCGTAATTGGCATAGTGGTAGACATGCAGGGTGTTGTCGCGTTTCCATCGATCATAGACCCAATCAATAAAGCCTTCGAATGCGGCTTTTTCTTGTTCAGGCGTATGCGCCCACCAATCCTTGAAAGCATAGCGCTTCCCTTGGGCGGCATCGGGGCAGCGATAACTGATGCCCCATAGATATTCCATAAGTATCTACACAACTTTTCGTAAATTTTGGCATGATGCCGCATGATTTTAAAAAAGCCTATCCGGCGTGGACTCACGCCTAAACGACCGCTACCAGCGCCTGGTGAGTGAACACATGAATTCAAGTGAA
>JAGXSU010000020.1 GCA_018333785.1 Methylomicrobium sp.
ATAGTGCATAACCTAAACAGAATTGTTTAAGCCGAACATATTTATGAAAGAAATAATAGCTTAATAATGGGTTAGAAATTTAACAAGGGGGCTATAATATGAGACATTTATCGGGAGTATTCTTGAGTCTGTTCTTTGTGTTGGCATATTTTGGTTTATCTTTTGCTGCGGATACCGACCTAAAGGGAAGCAAGGATCATCCATTAGTTTCAAGAATGCCAAATTTTCATATAACTGAATATAAAAACACCGCATTCGATTCTTATCAGTTTCTCAACCATAACAAACAAAAGTTAAGGATAGAAGGCCATTTCTATTCCATCAGATATGCATTGGACAAGACAGCGGCAGAACCGGGAGAATTGAAAATACGCAGGAATTATCAGAATGCCCTGAAGAAGATCGGTGGACAGGTTATCTTCGACGATAACTTTAACCGGGTCACGACCATCTTATTGAAGAAAGGAGACAAGGAAATATGGATTGAGGTCAGGTGCTACAGTGGGAGTACTTTCCTTCTGACTATAGTTGAAAAAGAGATTATGGAGCAGGAGATTGTTGCCAATGCCGAAGCTATGGGTAATGATATCAATACAACTGGGCACGTCTCGGTTTATGGGATATATTTTGATACTGGGAAGTCGGAAATAAAGCCAGAATCCGACGCTGCAATCACTGAAATCGCAAAGCTACTTAATAACGATCACGGACTGAAGATTTATGTTGTAGGGCATACTGACAATGTGGGATCATTTGATTCCAATATGAAGCTCTCAAAAGACCGTGCAGATGCCGTCGCTAAGGTTCTCATTAATAAACATGTCATCGCTGCTGAGAGAGTCAGGTCATACGGGGTTAGTTCTCTTAGCCCGGTAGGCTCAAACAAGACTGAAGATGGCAAAGCCCAGAATAGGCGTGTTGAACTGGTAGAGCAATAATCCCAATCCACAGGAAAAGCAATGCGAAGTTAACTTTGTAAATCATCAACATTGAATAATTAGATAGTAAATTACCACCGACCTTGTGGGTGGTAGTTTACTAAAGAAATTATGAGGACTAGCTAAAGACCCGAGGGAGACAGTATACAGAATTAGAATTCTTATCTTACTTTTTGAGTTAGGTACGCTGTCTCCTGAATTTGAATTTTGTTTATCAAGTAATTACCAAAAGAATTAATACTGATTAACTGGAAACCTTATCAAATTTTAAAGGAGAAAATACAATGAAAAAATCTTTTGCCATATTTATCATGATCTGTTTTGGAACATTTTATGCTGTAAATTTTGCTAATGCCGGAGTCTGGGATAAATGTAAGGTCTGTCATAATGGGAGCATGGCTCCCGATGAAAAGACTTTGAAAGAGAAGTATAAAACAGCTGACGAATTTATTAAAGCGGCTAAAGAATCATCAAGTATAATGATGAAAAACTACAAGGGCGATGCAGACCTGAAAGAAACATCAGAATATCTCGGTCTGAAATAAAGTTCATCCATCCGGCCTTTTGGATAAAGACTGGCAGGGACAATGATCAGATGTTTTCTCGTTTCATTACACTTTATTCTATTTGTCTGATAATCTGTGATATTTTCCTCCAAAATAGTCCCTTACTGCTGCCAGGACGTCAAACCCGTATTTAATGGGATTGAGGCATGATGATAATTCTGTATAGAACTTGATATAAATGAAAGAGCCCTCCATATCAATAAAATATGCAAGCCTGATCTTTTTGTCTTTCCTTAATGTTAAGGATGGTTTTTTTCCTTTTTGTTTATAACCATCCGGAAAGGCTTTTTGAGCCGGACTCGGCCTTATACATTAAACTTGCCGAAAGCCTGCTTTGTTCATATACCTTCCCGAACGTATTCAGACCCCCGGTATATCCATCCTTTATAGCCCTTGTTTATTGAATCTTCGGTCATTTCCCGCAGGATGTTGTGGCGGCACAGATTTTATTGGACAGTCTAACGGCTGTTTTTGTCTTCCTGATTTTTATAGAGATTTACAGACAGAAATCATATACATGTATAGCGGGGTTCTTTTATGCAGGCAGTCCGTTTTCTGTCTTTTACTCCCACATGATTCTTTCAGAGACGCTCTTTACATTTATTTTAATTGTATCGATATATTGCTTTATTCTTTTCATCAATCTTAAAAACAGACGATATCTTATATTATCATCTGTTTTTTCCGGAGTCGGAGTTCTCTGCAGGCCGATAGCATTGTTTCTTCCATATGAATTTTTTGCGACCAATAGTCGCACAAAGTCGAATTGAACTGACCCGCTTCGGTTCTGGCGTTTGGCTTAACCATTCTGATTTTTCGACCAACTTGGCAGGCGCATGGCAGGGATTGGATGGTTGGTCAAAGGCAAGATGAACAGTCGCAGCAACACTCTGCCTTGCTCTTAATTATGCGAAGCAGAACCTTTATTTTAGTATACGACACCCTTCCATAGCGGTACGCACCAGACCGGCTCCGGCCTGTTCATACATGTTGTAGGCCGCACAGACCCCGATGGCCGAGAGTTCCTCGACCTCTTCAGGATGGCGGGCAATAGCGGCCACTTGGCAGTCAAATCTGAAGTTGCGCAACTGCTTAGCGGCGTACATGTTGCCCTTGTGATTGGGCATGGCCAGGATCACCAATCCCAGGTGGATATCCTTACGCAGCTTCATCCAGAACTCCGTATCGCAGGCATCTCCGAGTATTACATTCCGGCCCTGGCCGCGGTTGAAGTCCACCCGCTCAGGAGCATGCTCAACGCCACAAACCTCCTTGCCATATATCTTGTGCAGTTCATCATAAGCCCCGGAGCCAATCCGTCCCATGCCCATGACTACAGCCTTTGCTGAACCAAAGTCGATGGGTGCATCATGTGGATGGCAAAACCCGCGCTCAAAAAGGCGCAGCCAACCGAAGATTCGGCGGTATATAGATTCTGAATTTGAGCTCAAGGGTGCTGAAATTGCAAAACTGACGCTTATGGTCATGGCCATAACCAGAAGCCAGTCTGCCGATAAAAGACCTTGGCCAACAGCAATGGCTGTCACGATCAACCCAAACTCAGAGTAGTTGGTCAGCGACAGAGAGGCAAGAAGGCTCGTACGTGCCCGAAGCCCGAATTGGTTGACAATGACTTGATAAATGCCGGTCTTGACAGGTAGCAACAGGCAGAGCAGAAACGCAGCTATGAGCATGTCCCATGTAGGCAGGCCACTCATGCCGATGGACAGAAAAAAGCCCACCAGCATCAATTCTTTGAAGCCGAACAAAGCCTTGGATAATTCCGATGCTCGCGGATGGCCAGCAATGAGAACGCCCACCACCAGTGCACCCAGGTCCGGCTTAAGACCGACCAGGGCAAAACCCTCAGCGCCCACTCCCAGGGCAATGAACAGGCCGCAGAGGATAAACAGCTCGCCGTGGCCTGCCATATTCAGCAACCGAAACAGTATTGGCCGCAGCAGCGGCAGAGTTAGAACACTCAGAGCCAGAATCCCGGGTACTTTTCCCGCCGAGGCGCTCAAAAAGAGAACGGCAAACAGGTCCTGCATTATCAGTATGCCGATGGCAATCCGTCCGTAAAACGCCGTCAGATCACCTTTTTCCTCCAGGACTTTGACCGCAAAAACCGTGCTGGAAAAGGCCAGTGCAAAGCCCAGCACCAGGATAGTATTCAAGGACATTTCCATCAGCGGAATGGGGAACATTCTCTGCCCAAGCATTAAAACGCCGCACATCAAGGCGGTTGTAATCAGCATTTGGGCCGTTGCACTGACCCAAATCTCCGCCTTGAGCAGACCACGTACGTTCAGCTTCAGGCCGATGGAGAACAACAAGAGGGTGATGCCAAGGTCCGCTACTAAATCCAGCCCTTCGGGTTTGGCCAACCCGGCCATGTTGAAGGCAAATCCGGCTACCAGAAATCCTACCATGGGAGGAAGTCCGATTCTGGTCAGGGCAAGTCCAAAACCAAATGCAAAACTTACTAAAATAACTAACATTTGGTCCTCTCGCGAAGTTGGTATTTAAATACCGAAACAAACGAATTACTCTTTTGCTAAAAGAATATAGCATACCGCGAGATTACTGAAAAGAGAAAATTACCAGTAAAAAGGTTTTCAGCGATGAGAGCATTTTTCTTCAGGGTGTGCTTACGAAGTCTAAATATCCCAAAGAACTCAGGCTTATAAAGAAAATAGCCAATTCCTGTGCCTGTACCTAAAACACAATAGATGACTGTACTGCAGTTGGTCCGCCAGTTACATGGATGGCGAGGTTAAATATTTCACCCTTTTTTATGCTTGTTTCAAAGATTATATAAAATGACCCCGATGCGCCTCTTTTAAATTTTATGCTAAATTAAAAGAAAGGCGTATATCTTTAAAAAGGGGGTTATCATGGGGAAGATAGGTGAATACGAAAAGACTATAGTCGCAGAGCCCCTGCAAGAACCGCTTCCAGCAGAAAAGCAGAGCCCGGGGGTTCCTGAACCTGTGAAAAAACAGAATTACTACCTATTGAGGTGAGCCAATTAAAGAAGCACAGATAATAGAAGCTCCTGATTACTGCACGCCAATCACTGGCTGGCGTTTCTGGAAGATTCGGATGAAGCCACATGGGGGCGGTTTGTGGCTCAAATCGGTTGTGCGCCATGATTTGTGGCCCGTGAAGGAGTGCTTTGAAGCCTGCAGCACTTCAGTCTCAGGGTTGCATAAAAAGTGTATTACGCCAGGCGTTTGCTCACAGGACGGCATCTATGCCTTCAAAACCATTGATATTGCACTTGAAAACCTTGACAGAACCTGTTACCGGGGAACATTCTTAGGGAGGGTGCAAGTCTGGGGAGTAATCCAGAAACACCAGTTCGGATACAGGGCGCAGTTTGCATATCCGCATTCTCTTACCCATGGCATCTGCTGCATCTGCAAAAGAATAGTCAGTCTCAAAGCAGAACCCTTTGCCATCGGATGGTCAGCCTATCACTTTTCCGATGATTTTTCTGTCAGCGGGTTTGTGTGTGACGTGTGCAATGAAAAATATTATCTGCTCGACACAGAAACCGGATATGCTGAACTGTCAGAACTTGCAGAACGTTACGGAATAACCATCGGATAATCCGCTACAAACCAGTTCTGCCCGCCATGCCTGCAACAGTTACCACTCATGGTAATATCTTGCTTTTTATCCGCATCTGAAAGATAGACTCTAACTGTATATAGTTCAAGCAAAAAGTGGACAAACTGGTAACATCATTCTAAATTCTTAACAACACCTGCAAAGAGAGAAAATTGAACCGGGGTAAAATTTGTTACGTATAGCTTCCTGAAGTCCACCCTCTTTAGACCTGATATAAATGTGCATAGTACAATCAGCAATGTGCAAAATATTCTTGGAAAGTAATGGTATTTCATGTAAAATTACATGCACAAACTATGCGTAAAAGGGGGAAATATATGAAAGAGGAGAAGGGAGTTTTTCTGACAGTGTTTTTAATTATGCTTTTAATTCCATTATTCTCATTTGCTTCTTATCCCGTGATGCAGTATCCCAATGTGACCCCGATGGAGAAAATGCATCCTAATGGGAAATATGTAGTATATGTTGAAAAGGGAAGCAAATGGCAGGAGGCTGGAAGCATATATTTCGATAAGTATTTTCGAGAGAAAGAGATAGATCTCACAGACTACATATCGAGTGATAACACTATTAAGGTTCGTCTTTTACAGCAAGGTGGAGGAGCTGCTCACATAGATTCAGTCTCCTTTGGAGAGAAATCACCGATAGATGTCAAAGGTATTGAAAATGGATTACAGAAATTATCTAAACAAGATTTTGATGTTGTAGACGCCTTTAATAAAAGTATGGAAATAACATTTCCTACAAATAGCGACAACAGAATACTGAAACTTACTGCAAGAGTGGAGAACACTAAAATTAGCAAGATTCCCTTTCAGTTTCCCATAGCAAATTTATATAAAGAAATGAGTCTTAAATCAAAGTTCTATACATATGAGCTTGGGACTAAAAAAACTGATTCCCCATTATTTCAGGAATATTCTCTGGCAGGGTCAGGACATCCTTCAGGATATACATATGGATGGGTCAGGCATGACAATGAAAATATATATGTAAAGATAGACTTTACCCCTGACAATACAATGGATGGGAATAAAGATTACGCAGCAGTATATGTCAAAACAGACAGAGGCATCAAAGAGTTTAAGGTATCTATGCAGGAGAAGACATGGGGAGCGCCAACTTTCACATATACAGATAAGGTGGATTATCAGCACAAGGTGTATGAATTTAAAATCCCTTTAAGCGATATTTTCTGCAGTGAGACTCCTAAAAAGGATGACATTCTTTTGGCTTTCGCAGCGTATGGCACAGCAAGTCCTAACACCTTTGAAATTTTCCTTCATGCTAATCCTGCCACTTCACAACCATTTTCATATACTTCTGATCTTGGAAATTTCAATCTCGTCGATGATAATGACACACCGGGGTTTGACGGAAAACACATAATAAATAGTGTTAGTGTTGGCGTGCATACTATTACCCAAACTAGCGGACCGGCAGGTTATGTGCTTAATACTATTGAATGCCAGATAACAGGAGGGGGGCCAGGGACAACTGATTTTAATTATGATTTCCCCAATAAAAGTGTTACGATTACTTATGCTGCAGGCGACGGGGTTTATTGTGTTTTTACCAACTCAACTGGTGCTTTGTATTTAGGGGATCCTGTAGATAGTCTTTATTCAGTAAATACCACTACAGCAGGAGTAAGCTTTATAGGAGCTGGAGAGTGTGAAGGCCTTGCTCCGAGTGGTGATTCATCCTTCTTGTACTGTGTGAATAATAATGATACTCTGTATACAATTGCGACAGCCACTGGTGTCCGTACTATTGTGGGATCAATGGGAGGAGCTAATAGCACTGGTGATAGAGGGTTAGCGTACAATACAACGACTGGTATTTTGTATGGTTCTGATTTGACCAGATTTGGTTCTATCAACACTTCAACAGGGGAATATACCGCATTAGCGACCCACCCAAGCGAATCTATAGACTGTTTAGCTGCGAATCCGAATCAGAATGTGATTTATGGGGTCGATTGGGGTGGTAGTCTATATATTTACAACGTTGGGACTAATTCTTGGGCTTTTTCTTCATTAGACACCGGATTAGACGGAGATGGTTGTGGATTAGCCTTTGATCCTAATGAAGGCATTCTCTATTTTGTCGAGTCCTCCACCGGCAACCTGTACAGTATTAATCCAAATTCACTTATTGCAACGGTGATAGGGGATACAGGATTAACTTATCCTTTCGGCCTTGCGTTTGTAGGTG
The DNA here is from genome assembly GCA_018333785.1 of Methylomicrobium sp. Taxonomy (GTDB): domain Bacteria; phylum Pseudomonadota; class Gammaproteobacteria; order Methylococcales; family Methylomonadaceae; genus Methylicorpusculum. The sequence goes on from JAGXSU010000020.1 coordinate 7,358, forward strand.
AACCTCCTTCCGTTTCTATCCCCACTTTAACCCAATGGGGCATGATCGTTTTTGTAGTTCTCACGGGGCTTGGAGCAGTGTATTACCTGAGAAGAAAGAAAAGAGCAGAATAATAAGCGTTACAATATAATCTCATGGGGGCGAGATTCAATATCTCGCCCCTTTTTATTCTCGCTTTCAACTGATATTCCTTATTTTTTCTATCTATTGTCATGTGCTTCTTTGTAGGTGCTGTTGAGAAAAAAGAGATGTTTCCTTCGGGGAGAAAGCTTACAGATGTTCCAGACCGATTAGAAAAGCGATAATGCCTTCCTGTTACAAACGCCTCTGAAACCAAATACAATTGTCCTGAGTATAACCAGTAATTGATAATTCTTACTATCTTCGTCAGTTACTCATATTTTGTTCACTATTTCTTCATAAAACGTTGATATACTTTTTATAAAGTCTAATTAAAGGAGGCACAATATGAAAAAGTTAGTTGCAGTATTGGCCATTTCTTCACTTCTGGCAACTGTTGCCATTGTTTATGCACAGGGGCCCGGAATGATGGGTGGAGGAATGATGGGATCTGGCCAGAAGGGTCAGCCACAGATGGGCCGTGGAATGATGCACGGAATGGGCTGTTACGAACAAGACATAAATATACCTGATAAATTGCAGCCACCAAAAAACAATGAATGGACAAGTAAACTGAAACAGATTTTATCATTGGAAAAACTATCTCAAGTCCAATACGAGGCGGATAGTAAGAAATATCAAGCCCACATGCCCTACAGAATGGTAATCCCTCAGGAAGAAAATCATATAGAATGGATAAATAAGCTGTTTGCAGCATATGGATTGCCATCTGATGTAAAAGTTCAACCTGTTAAAGAAACAACAACATTAACACAGGCATACGAGAATGCAAGAGAATTAGAAAAGAATCTTATTCCGCTATACGAGTGGCTAACAAACAACGCAGAGGATGACACTGCAAAGGAAGTATTGGATACCATACTTCTTCAAACCCGCATGCATTATACGATGTTTGACCATGCTTTGCAGATGGGTTGGATGAGAGGCGGCGGTATGGGGCCAGGAATGGGTCGGGGAGGTATGATGCATCATAACTGATAACGTAATAGAGCGGCTTTGTCACTCATGTCCACGTCTTTATTCCGAGGACAGCTCTGCTTAACACAACTTGACAGAGGGCGAGATTAACTATCTCGCCCTTTTTTTTGATATTTCAACTGCTATTGCTCGCTTTTTCTATCTTCCTTCAGGCGGTTGTTTGTAGGTGCAGGCGCACACCGACTGGCATCATGGGGTATCTTCATTTCCTGATCAAACAAACGCATTTCTACTGTTGTGGGGAAAATGGAGTACTGTGAGTAATAAAAAGGGGCAAACTTTATAGGGGCTTTACGATGTCACTTTTGGTAAATTTATGGGAAGCATAATGTTGCCAGACGCAAAAAGAAGCATATCTCTGCCAAAACGGCAACAATATTCTTCCAGTGCCAACAGGCTGTAACTGGGAGTAATTGTTTGCCGGAAATAAGCCCAAAAACCCTATTTTTGACTACCCCAAGGTCCTCAGGGGAAGGATAAGTTTGCCGGAAGTAAAAAGTGGAAATAAAACTTTGCCGGGAGTAACAGAGGCATCGAAATTGGATATTTAATAGGTATCCTGCATTTTATCGGGAAGTTCAGCTACATCTTTCAGACAGTAAATCACCAAGTGGTGCCTCTCTTGCATCTTCGATGGAATAACCGATTGCCTTGTAACCTTTGAGCCTCTTTTCGAACATGCCTGTGAGCATCGGGACATTGACATCAACATAATCGTAAATACGGACCACTTTCTTATTGTCATGAAGACGGTGAAGACGCCCCGCATACTGTTGGAGTGTCCCCCGCCATGAAATTGGCATCGCCAGAAAAAGAGTATCCAGGCGGGCATCATCAAACCCTTCACCTATATACTTGCCCGTGGCGATAAGCACCCGTTCTTCCCCATCAGGGATAGAAGCAATCTGATCAGCCAGTGCTTTGCGTTCCTTCTTCCCCGTTCCACCTTTAAGCACGATAACGTTCTTGGCGAAGCTTTTGAGTTGATCCGCAAAGCTATCCACATGCTCAGTTCGTTCGGTAAGAAGAAGTGGAGAGCATCCCTCTTCAAGGGAGCTCAGGAGATCATCGAATATGAGATCGTTTCTTTGCTTGTCCCTCATCAGGGCTGCGTAGATCGGTTGAATGCCCTCCTCGATTCCTTCGTGCGTCCTTAAGTTTGTATGCCGTGGGATAACTACGTGTTCAAATGGCCTTTCATGGGCTTGTCTTCTCGCGTCCACCCGGAAACGTATCGGACCGCATTGCATGATGATTATCGGGTGGTGGCCGTCTTTCCTAACGGGAGTGGCTGTAAGCCCTAGGATGTATTTAGCCTTTACCTGCCTCAACACCTGTTCGAAGCTAAAAGCAAAGCTATGATGGCATTCATCGACTATGATTTGGCCATACTCAGCTAAAATGTCTTTTACGATTCCCTTCTGATTCAGGCTTTGAATCATTCCTACATCTATCATGCAGGTGAATAACCGGATCTGCTGCCGGTTATTGCTTCCCATCTCACTGGAAAGACGTCTTCTCGCCCACGGAATAGACTGCGAAAAAGAGCATCCTTATCTTTTGAGGATAGGTTTTGTGCTATTTGGGAACTGTATTTTTCATCTGAATGTCCAGAAGCGATCGGAGTCTTTTGTTTTCCTGTCTGAGGCGAGCACATTCCTCAAGAGCTGCTTTGAGTTGCTCTGCAATATCTTCAAATCCCATAACCCATTAGCTTTTTTGTTGTCATCATTATTTTACTATTTGTATGCCAATTCAACTGGATGGTCATCATGTGAATAGGGGTGTATTGCCTTGACCTCTTTATCATGCTGCCTTATAGCTTCTTCAATGTCATAGAGGGACTGCAGGTTCATCCAAAACTCAGGGCCCGTATTCAAGAAGCGCCCTATCTTAATAGCAGTTTCAGCTGTTACACCGCGACTCCCTTTTACAATCTGTCCGAGACGTGTCGGAGACAGACCTGTTTCTTTGGCAAGCCGATATACAGATATTCCCATAGGAACCAGGAACTCCTCCTGTAAAACTTCTCCCGGATGGATATTCTTTAAGTGTCTCATTTTGGCTCTCCTTTAATGATAATCGGTTATCTCAACATTACAGGCGTTTCCGCTTTTCCATTCAAAGCATATACGCCATTGGTCGTTAATACGAATGCTCCACTGGCCTTTCCTGTCCCCCTTCAAAGCTTCGAGCCGGTTGTTCGGCGGTACGTTTAAAGTTTCCAGCCTGACCGCAGCAGCAAGCATTCTCAATTTTCGCCTTGCCAGGTTGTGAAGGTTCGTGGGCAGCTTGATCTTTTTTGAAAATTTCCCGCGCCATATCAATTCAGACTCATCATCTTTGAAGGATAATATCATTATATGATAATATCACTAAACAATAATAAATGACAAGAGAAACAAATATTCGTATCGAATCTGACCATTATGGCAGTAAGGATATGGGTTATAGTTTTTGAGCCTTTAGTTCTAATCATAAAAGTTCGTAGATAATGTGTCGTTTGAATAAAAGTCCTTAAAACAACTCCTTTATGGACGCCGAATTAGTTATGCAGAGAACCCATATTCATCAAGAAAACCCTTTCTAAAATCAACCAAGGTTTTTTGGACAGTGCTTTTTTTCATTCCAAGGGTATTGGCTATTTTTCTTACGGAGAGTAAAGGATCTTTCAGGGACGCAGGTTACAAACCTATTGAATGTCTCATGCAAGCAAGCAGACCTGGAAAAGCGGAATGTCTTGTTTATGCCAGACGGCGGGCCGGTTTATTTGAAGAAAATGTTCGAGCGGATTACATAGACGATTATGGATAAGCATTTCTACCGTGCGGTCAAGGAGATAGGATTTGTAATAATTTCCAGAAGAAACGAACAGAATTGTTGGGTTATGCATAAGTGTCGAGTACTGTGAGCTATACGTAACAAAATGGATTGAATCTTAGAGCCTCTGAGGGTCATGATTAATCCTGCTTTTTCAATGAGAAAGAGGAGGAGCAATGACTCAATCAAGTGCAATTCTTAGGGCAATCATCTGTGAAATCGCAGCAGTAAATTTTAACAGTGTAGCAGAAACTCCTAAAGTAGCAGAGACTCCCATTGATCGGATTCTTAAAAGGATCTTGGTATTGGATCTTCCCGGCAGCGAGCATTTAGAGAATTATATGCGCTACAAGTGG
>JAGXSU010000021.1 GCA_018333785.1 Methylomicrobium sp.
TCACGAACCAGAAAAAAACGCGCCAGATCCGAACGTGCTTCGACGGCATCCCAAGCAAATAATGCGGCCGCTATCTGAGTCATAAAATACCTATAATTAGCATAATTATCAATAGGTTAATATAAGATGGCCCACCATTGCATAGCCTGTCAATCGTGGGGTGAAAATCCGAAAAAAACCGTGATCGTATCTCTCAACCCCGCATTCTTCCGTTACAATTTGGGGTAAACGATTTTTAGGGTGCGCTGTAGGCTAAGTAAGTCAAGGGCTACAGAGCTGCGCAATTGGCTCCTTTATTAACCTAAAAATTAAAGAACCCAAATCAGAAGGTTATGTTCGTTTAAAGTAAATCAACGCCGTCATTCCGGTAGGGATTGCCGGAGCCGTTAGGCCGCGTAAACGAATCCAGGTAACAAACATGGGAAAGCCAACCGCCATCCGTGGCTTTTGGATCCCGGCAATCCCTGCCAAGGCGACACCTACCATTGACGCGAATATAGGCCAATCAGAAGCTCCATCTCACGCCGCCCATCATTTGGAAGCCTTGGCCGGGTTGAATACCGTCTATGCGGCTGGCTATGTATTTTTTGTTGCTCAGGTTGTAGCCGTTCATGAAGATATTCACATCCTTGATGACTTGGTAATTGGCCGATACATTGTAAGTCGTATAGCCGGGTATGATGCCCAATTGACCGTCTTCATCTTCGGCTGCCGTGTTTTCACTATCGCTGAATTGCTCGCTTACGCCTTGAACGCCAAAACGCAGATCCAGTCCCCAGGGCGTTTCAACGCCAATGTTCGCGTTAATTAAATGTTCGGGTGTATAGGGTAAGCGATTCCCTTTAGATATTTCAGGGTCCGATCCCGCCACATTGCTGTCAAAATACGCATCGGTATAAGTATAAGATGTGGTCAGGTAATAGTTGTATTCAGTGCCGAACAACTTGTCCGAATCAAGACGAAAAGCCGTTTCCATGCCCTGATGAACGCTTTCCCCCACGTTTTTGAAGAAATCGTCATTTCCAGGCACAGGCACATTGACGATTTGATCTTCGAAATCAATGCGGAAATAGGTCAATTCGGCCGTGATGCCGGGAATGGGTGACGTGCGCAAACCGGCTTCGTAATTCAAACTCATTTCAGGTTCGACCTGTCTTAATACACCGCTGGTTGGGTCCAACACATCATCTATTCGCGCCGGTGCAAAGCCTCTATGGATACCGGCAAATAAAGTGACATTGTCAATGCCGTTGTAGGTGGCGCCAAGTCCGGGCAAGGCTTCTGTGCGAGAATAGGATTCAGAAGCTTTGTTGATGTGGTTGGTATTTTCCTGTTCGTAGTGTTCTACACGAATGCCGGGTGTGACGGTAAAATCGCCCAGGAAAAAGCGGTTCTGAGCAAAGAAAGACATGGCTTGCGTATCCAATGAATTATTTTGATACCGCTCATCATCGCCATTATTATTTATTCCAGTGCCCTGCGTGGTGTCTCTGGGTCCGTCATTACCTACATAGCGCTCTCTGTCGGCCCATTCGAAGTGGCCGCGAATTCCTGTGGTGGTCTCGCTTTGAACGCCGAATAAATTATGCGTAAATACCAGTTTGGGTTCTATTCCGAACACATTGTAAGTTCTGGGGCGTTGCTCATTGCCGCAGCTGGGCGCCACATCAGCGGAAATGGCTTCATCTTCATCTGCACAGTTGTTCATCGACGAGGAGTCATTCGCCTGGCGTATCGATTCGCGGAACATATGGTTGCCGTAGATGTTCGTGCTGAATTGCATCGAGTCGGACACGTCGAATTCATATAAGGCTTGTCCCGAATAGCGGCGCACTTCGAAAGTATCGTTCCGCAAAAAATTGGTGCGCGGGTTGTTGCGGTACATTGCGCTGGTGAGGCCTGCTTCACCTTGGTCCGCATCTTCGTGAGTCAACGTGCCTTTCAGCATCAGACGGTGCCGGTCATTGAATTTAATCAAACTTTTCAACGCCAAATCGTCAGCTTCCTGATGCTGACCGCTACGGTTGCCGTCCGCCTCCTGCCGAATATAATCCAGGGAAAGGCCTACATTATCGATAGTGCCGCCCATTCTCAGGTGGGTGTCGTAATAACCGTTATTGCCGCCAGCCGCTGAAATGGATCCGGCAAACTCTTCAGGAATAGGCGCGCTGACAAAGTTGATGGCGCCCCCTACGGTTTGTGGTCCGTACATGATTTGACCAGAGCCTTTTAAAACCTCGATATGATCGACACGTTTACTGGATGGCAGGTAATGGTTGCTGGGGTCCCCGTAAGGCGCCAATTGAATGGGTGCGCCGTCTTCCAATAACTGGGTCCGGGTTGAGCGCCTGGGATCCAGGCCGCGGATGCCGATGTTTATTCGGCGTCCCAGCACGTCTTCGTCGACGATATGAATACCGGGCACGGTGCGCAGAGCATCTTTATTGGATAAGGGGCCTTGACGATCCAGTGTGGTTTTGTCGATTACGAAAGCCGAGCCTGGTATGTGTTCCAGTTGTGTAGGCTCCTCTCCGATAATTTCCAGGCTGGGCAATTGCAGGGCCGGTGGTGCATCGTCGAACCTTTCGGCCATGGCTACCGGTATATTCAGCGCAGTCAATACTGCAACAGTGATCAAGGCCTGTTTTTTATGGGCAAGGACAGGTTCAAAAGGCAGGCCAAGGTTATTTCCGGCGGATAATAAACTCGTATTGCTATCGGGTTTGGTTAAGGACATGGTTATACGCTCATTAGCCATTTATATAAGAAGGGAGCTATTCTAGTGAGCATTTTTCACGATCCCTATAGGAAAAAATCCCTAATGTAAGGGCGAAGGTCAAAGCGCTAAAGCCTTTATGTTAGGTTGAAAACTTTTTACAGGGCGGTTTCTTTAAAAGAGCATCATTGAAAAGCTTGTTTCGACCGGTTGAGATGCCTAAAAACCGGCGGATTGAAAGGTTTAAAGCAGCGGTATTTTAATAAATTTGTGAATATTAGCGATTACTAATAATATTGCGATACATTTGCGCAATTGTGAGCGTAAAATGTCAGTTCAGTACTCACAACAAGGGGAAGATTATGAAAAAAATTAATTTGGCCGCAATGCTGCTGGTTTTGTCGGCTTTTACAGGGATAGTCAGCGCCGAAATGGCATTCCAGTCCAATCAAGATGTTCAAGGGGCCTGGAAGCTTGAATACACTAAAAAAACAGCCAGCTCCACAGAAAAAATCGCAAGAGAAGACTCATGGGCATTCAGTGGCGATAAAGTCACGATTACTCATATTCCCAGAGAAGGTATTTATTACGATCAAACGCCCGTCAACTACCTGGTTGAAGACGGAAAATTAAAAATATCTCTTTTGGGCCGGTCTGATAAGTTTGATACTTTTTCTCTGGTTGAAAAAGACGATAAAAGCATGACATTAAAAGGTAAATACGGCGATATTTATCATTTTATTAAAAAATAAAGCTCGCCAAGTAAGAAAACCCGCAGTGAAAGGATGAAGCTTCTCACTGCGGGTGATTTTTTATTTAAAAACGGTCTGCGTACTGAAAATTTAGTTGAACGGGTATTTTTCTTAAAATGCTTGACGAAAGGTTTGATTAAGTTAGAATACGCCCTCTTTTGCGGAGCGGTAGTTCAGTTGGTTAGAATACCGGCCTGTCACGCCGGGGGTCGCGGGTTCGAG
>JAGXSU010000022.1 GCA_018333785.1 Methylomicrobium sp.
ATACGATGTCTTGAAGATCTTTTATGCTACGGGCAAGACGGTCGATTCGAGTGACAACCAGCGTGTCCCCACGCCGCAAGAAATCCAGTAGCACCTGAAGTTCAGTCCGATCAGTCCGGCTTGTACCTGTTACTTTTTCTGCCCTGATGACTTCACAGCCAGCAGCGCGTAATGCTTGTTCTTGCAGAGTAAAATCTTGATCGTTAGTGGAAACGCGAGCATATCCGTAGAGTGCCATAAATCAATAGTGTCTCATTAGCATTTAGAGCCTTAGAAGGTACCATATCAAAATTGGCAAAACAACCCTATTGAGACAAATAAAGTGTCTCAACAAAACGACTCGCTGGGGTATACCCCTATGGGGCAATGAATTTCTTGAAAATGCTTATGGGTTTTTTTCGCTCATCAATAACATTGGCGGCAATCGGCACAGAGCCATAGGTCATGATAGTATCAGGTAAACTTTTCTATGATCAATAAATCGTCTACCGTTCAAAACACGCTAAATTCTAGAAATTTGACTATGTCGCCTAATGAAGCAAAATCAATTATAGAGGCTCTTGCAAAGGGTGTTGATCCAGAAACGGGAGAAGTCCTCTCGGCACAGAGTGTTTTCAATAATCCTCAGGTTATTCGTGCTCTTTTCATTGCTACGAACGCGCTCGATAGCTTGGCAAAAAGAGAGCAACGGGAAAAGACTCTTCCAGATAACGCGGGTAAGGCATGGTCAGAAATCGAAGACAGCGAATTGCTCAGCGCTTTTGATGTTGGACGCTCAATTAAAGACATTGCGGCTAAACAGGGTCGTACCGAAGGGGCAATTTCAGCCAGGCTCATTCGTCTCGGCCGCATCAAGAAATGATTGTTGCTATCTATACAAGGTCGTCTTTCGGCTTGCTGGCTTGCGATTTGTCTACATTGGGTTAGTTAATGAGTGGCAAGATCGATGATTTCCAAAGATAAAATATCAAAGGCAAATAATGTAAAGAAAATCCATCCAGTCTATCAACAGATTTCAGAAAATTTGGCTAATATCGATGTACTGAGGTATATAAAAATTTACAATGGAAGCATTAAAGCATCTAATTTTCTTAGTGAAAACGGTAAAAAAGAACCCGTCATAAAAATAGGCGATGAAAATATTGTTGGTGTTGAATTATTGGTAGATATTCCCCATAAAACCATTCAGTTTTATTCCATTACATCATCTGTGAAAGGATATGGTGAAAAAATAGTGTCTGCAGTAGTTAATTCAGTTCCTAAGGACTGGGAAATTATGGTGGTAATGGATTGGAGTATGGGCTTTTGGCAGGTTATGGCTGACAGGTATCCGAGACTGTCAGTGTTATAAAATTGATGGTCCAAAGCTAGGCATTTCATTTGCAATTAATGTGAGCCCACGAAAATGGAATGCAAGCCAACGCGGATAAATGCAAGCTCATTTGCAGATAATGTGAGCCAGGGGGTAATTTCAGTTGCAATTAATTTGAGCCCAAAATAGCGTTGAATGCGAGCCCGACCGATTTCAAACGCGAGCCGTTACACCTATGCATATAGTGCCCAACTATGTATAGAAGCAATCTATACCCCGTATGTTACCAATGACTGCCAGTAGAGATGCTATACATAGTTTTAATGCTTGAAGAAACTGAGTAATTTCCTCGCTAGTTGGATGATACCTATAAATCCTGAAATACGTGGTGAAATTCAAGTAACTCAGGGATGAAATCATCAAAGAATGGTGCCATTTGGCCACCCAAGCAACTATCTGCATAGGTGGCGGGTAGCAAAGACTATTGAATCTTCTAGATCAAATGATTTTTCTCCTCAGAATCCAGGCAAAACTATGTAAAGTTTCCGGACTGAGGATTGGTCGAAAGGTCAGTAAAATCAGGGTTTGCCACCGGAAGCAATTCACGGCTTTACATAGTTTCGTACTATGCATAGTGGCCGTTACCGGATGACCAGAAACCTCAATTTTTTACTTTACCAGTGGCTGCTTTATTCAGAATAGTCGGTGTTAACTTTTTTCTACCTATGGAGGTGTGTTTTCCGTTGGTTACAGGCGATTACAATTTGATACCTGTGCCAATTAATGCTGCTCATTTTTTATTCACAGTTATTTTGCATAGTTTGCGCAACGCTCAAAAAGTGCATTCACCATTTGTTTATTTCGGGCAAAAGGACAATTTGTTTCGCGTAAATGTTCGAAGTATCGCCCTGTATATGCCTGGCCGGCAGGATGCGTTGCTAGCCAAACCGGCGTTTCGGCACCCTGATCTGGCGTTTCATGTCCACCAAATCCCAAATTATTACTCAACACCGAATTTACATCGCCAGGATGACAGGCGTTGACAGCGATCTGAAAAGGTTTTAACTTTTCGGCAAAGGCTGAACTTAACATACGATTGGCTTGTTTGGATTGCCGGTAAGCCTGGTCATTATCATAGCTTCGGCGAGTAAATTCCAAATCATTGAGATCCAGTCCGCCAGACCAGTAGCTGGCTACATTAACAACACGCGCCGGCGCTGAGGCTTTTAATATCGCCATGAATTCGTCGATTAACCAATAATAACCCAGCACATTGGTGGCAAACTGCATTTCAATGCCTTCCGGTGTTTCCTGTCGAGAGCGGGGTGTACAAGCAGCATTGTTGATCAAAACATGTAAAGGCCCTTGCCACCGTTTTGCCAAGTGATGGATTTGTTCATACCGGCTTAAGTCGGCAAGCTCATAGCTCACTTGCGCATTTCCGGTCAGAGACTTTATTTCATTGACCGCCAGTACCGCTTTCTGTTGATCGCGGCAGACCAATACCACTTTGGAATCTTGTAAGTTAGCCAATTGCCGAGCAATAGCTTTGCCTATCGCCCCGGTCGCACCGGTTATCAAGAAAACTTGAGTCTGAGTAATTTTCCCATTTGAAGACTGGGCAGAAATTCCCATCAGCTCAATGCCTCATAGCGATTGTAAAAGGTATCGTCATATATGAGTTAATAACAGTGCGTCAAAACTATACTGTTACTCATTACTCTATAAAATCAACATGATGGCTAGCCTTTCAAAGCGATGGTCTCAGCCCGGTCAACTGTGTCGAGCGTTATTTTACCTTCCTGAGCTAACCAGCCAATACTGCGCTGGATGATTTTTTCTTCTTCAGGTAGCTCCCGAATCAATTTGGCAATCGGAGTCGCGCCATTTTCAGCCAAGTAATGCCAAATGTTTCCTGCAGTCAAGCCCACGCGTTCAGGCATTGCTATTTCCAGCGCCGCAGCAACCGGTTTGGGAGTCACGGCTGGAGCCTTTTTAGGGGGGTTCTTATCCGGGCTTGGTTTTTTAGGCGTTGCTTTAGTGGCTACGGTCGTATTGGGCTGTTTAGCTTTAGGCGCTGGCTTTTCGGTGGTGGTTTTTGGTTTTTTCATAATGAGATAAATAATTTAAAGGACAAAAATGAGTATCAACCCTTCAGACATAAAAGCCTACCTTGGTTTGCGGGATTTTACTCGCGATTCGGAAGGTAAGTAAACGCGGATAAAAGGATAGGCTCGGATCAGGTAAGGATCCAATAGGGTTATTATAGATATCCGGTGTTGATAAATATTTTCAGTTAAACCGGCGACTCAATATTTAATAACGGAATCAATACCCTTTGAGTTGGCAGTTGCCTTATTGGGCTCCTCAATGGCAGCATAAGATAAGCCTTATTCTGTCGCTAAATTTGGTGCGTGGAAAGGGATTTACACTACCTCAATCAAGGCTTTATCTTTGCCGCAAAATGAATAATGTCGGGGAGCAGTTGCAGATAGACAGCCAGCTTGCCTAAAACATCCACCGCATCGTTTGGCGGTTTGATAACACGCGTCCTCACCTGCTCAATGATTTCCAGTAACATTTTTTTGCCTCGAAATCGATTGACACCAACTTCCAGCAAAGGGGATAAAAAAGGCGCGATGATCAGTGTGGCCACAAATCCGCTGGTCGCTCCAACCCAACCTACCCAAGCAGGAACTCCGGTTAGACTCACCCATAGACTGCCCCACCAGGACAGATTGCTGGTATAAAGCGCTGTTGCAGCAGCCTGCCCTGTAGCGACACTGCTGCCAAAGCCGCTGGCTCCCAGACCTTTCCCGAGTAAGCCGGTCAATAAAAACATTAAGGCTTCTCGTGAACCTTCAACAGGAAGGGTCATTCGTTCGATATGATGGGCGAGTTGACTCTCAACTGCTTCACGCTGATGGGAGGGCAGTCCGTCAAGTAAACCACTCAATTGGGCCTCGAAATTGGCTTGATAATGAGCAACATAATCTTGAAGTTTTTGGTCCAAGCCGGGTAAATCCAGCAGCTCGACTTCAATCGCGGTATACAACTCATTTTGCTTACCCGATAAAGCAACAGAATTGAGTTGATTTTTCTTTCGGGTGGCAGCTGACTTGATAAAGCCCCAAGCTGAACGAGGCAGGGTAGCTAACTCCTTGGGAATATCACCTCGGTGGCGCCAATGGCGGTTTAAGACAACACTCGTAGAAGCAAAATACTTCAAATAGACGGGTGTGACCCGATTTTTTGCCTCGTTCAGGTGCGACTCAACGATGTCGTTTAGATTTTGCCGGTGTTGTTCGATAGTTTGCGCGTAACCACAAAAAAGGCTCTTGTCCGGAAGCTGTGCTGGAGCGTTTTGATTATCGGGCTGAGACATTCAATTTATCGTTTTCGGCTTGTCAGCGTTTGGAAAATTTGCCCATTTAAAAAAATGGCATTACCGTTTATCCCTGTCCTCAGTATCGGCTTCGTGCTTTTCCCCCTCGTCCCTTATGTATTCCCAAAAGCCGTGTTGATGCAGCCAAATGGGATCAGCATGTTGCTGGATGTCCTCTTCAGCATCAATGCCTTCGATCATGGGCGGTCTATGATTTTCTTCTTTTGTCTTTTTTCTTACACGCATCTGAGCCGTTGTAAGCTTCTTTTTTACCTTAGCCATTGTTTAATTATCCATCAGAAGGTTTAAACCACCGGCTTTAGCCGGTCAGCTTTAGCTGCGATAATCTGGCCAAGGAGGTGGCAAGGGCCGATAGATACGGCAACCAAACGGTTTACCAAATTGAGTATCATTTTGTTTGGGTAACGAAGTATCGTTATCAAGCGCTGAAGGGGGTAATAGCCGAATGAGTGAGAGACTTGGTGCGGCAGACGTGCGAAGCCTTTGAGATACGGATCATCAAAGGTGTTGTGAGCAAAGATCATGTGCATATTCTGGTGAGTGCAACGCCGAATAGGGTGCCCAGCGAAATCATGAGGCGAATCAAGGGACGAACGTCGAGCTATCTGCTCGAAGAGTTTCCACACTTGAAAAAGCGATATTGGGGAAGACATATTTGGGCGCGCGGGTATTTTTGTGCCACGGTTGGCCAGATGACAGATGAAATGATCAAACACTATTTGGAGCATCATTTTGAACCTAATCCAAACGACAATTTTAAACTGGAACCCGACTAAGACGCGTCGTTTAGTCGACGGGTATCCGGACTTTCAGTCCGTTATTCGAACCCACCCGCTTTAGCGGGTGGTTGTTTAGTTGATCAAAGAAAAGTTAGTTTTTAAGGCCTTGCGTAATCATGAATTCAAGCAGTTTTAAAGTATAAAAAGCACAAACAAATCAACTATCGATCCTGTCAAATTAGAATTTCGGTAAACTGTGACAACAATCTGATAGATTGTTCGCATAGCAAGATGTGTTTTATCAAGGAGCCTCTACGTCAGCCCATGATTAACACAGAATCGTTATTCTTGGTACGAAAAACTCTGCCAGTTAAAATCTCCTAAAAATTACACCGTCAAAACGGGCTATTTTAGAGAAGTTGAAAAAGCTGAAAGTCATGTTTGATAAGGTAGCCAACAAATTTCTATGAAACTTTAGAGCCTTTTGTTTTTTAGCACCCCGTGAGAAGCGGCGACGCACTATCACTCCGAAAGGAATCACCTTCTCTTTAGGGCGATGAGGATGTCAATGCAACCAAATTGATTCTTGTTCCAACGCTTTACCATGGTGTTGTGACAATCTTGCTAATTTAATAAAATCATCGTTGAGTGCATTCATTGCACTAAGTTTTGCAATGGCATTTTCAAAGTGAACTCGACTTTTTGACCAAGTGTCCTTGTTACCAAAAGTTGCCAATTTATCTTCCCAATTAGGCAGCCAATAGAATTGTAGGTTCGTTTCAGGATGAAGAGCGTCCAGTAACCTGACGTAGTTGGATAAGCCGATGCCATCATAATCTGGGAATAAAATTACATTTTCGGTTCGTTTTTGTGCTGAAAACCATTGCAATAATACGTCTGATAACTGCCCAGCATAATAGGCCAGACATCCCTTAAAAGTTAAAGGTAACCAATCGTATCGATCAAACAACGCTTGATTTTCAACTAATAAAATGGGGCCGTTGCACTGCCAACTATGTCCTGCACTAATACGCAA
>JAGXSU010000023.1 GCA_018333785.1 Methylomicrobium sp.
TAAATCGGTGAGATGAAAGACGGCAATAATATGCGGATTAAATCAGTGGATCGAATGGCGCAAACGTGATGATTTTATGCGGTTACTGCCGTCCAGTGGCAATTATACTCGGCATATTCCTGAACTCCACATATCCTCGAATATGCTGAGCTCAGCATATTCGAGGGGATGGGCAAAAATAGCCGTTTATCTGTCGCGCCATCCAAATCGGATCAAAGCGATTGTAGGGGGTTGAGTTTTCTTAATCCTTGTTGTTCTCACAGCCTATGATGTCGCTTTATTTTGGCCGAAAGACGATATTACGTCGTAACCTTTTTTCCTCTTGGATTCTTCTATCTTGGCGCCTGCATCGAGCGCTTGTTCAGGCGAAGGAAACCAATCCTTTTTTACCATTCCAGGATGACCAATTCTTCCCCATTGGCGCACAAGCGACCAGTCTCCGAATATACCGGGTGAAATAGTCATTGTGTAATAGCGGTGCATATTCTCAAGATCATTGTGTCGAACTAGATAAGCTTGAGTCATAAGGTTAATTTCAAGAATACTTAAGGAATTATTTTTCTAAATAATAGCCTAAACAACTGAATTTATGGTCATAAAAGATTATATAAAAAAAAGGCCGCACCTTGTCAAGAAGGCGGCCCTTTCGTCTACAACTAACAAAAAAGGGTACCGCCCATCGGGGGTGATGGGCGATATATCTGGAATTACACCAGAGCGGCAACAACACCGTTGATGACGTTTGGACCGTAGTACAGAGCCAACGCACCACCGATGCCGATAACAACAGATACGATAGATTGGGTGACGATGCCGGCAGACAAACCCACCATGAACATGCCCAAGGCAATGATTTTTCCCAAAGTACCTTGAGTCCAGCCAACCAACAGGGTGTAGATGTCGTCGAACTCACTACCACCGGTACCGGCCATTGCTTCAGGAGCAAGCGCGACAGCAGCAGCAACAAAAATGGCCAAGAATAGTTTAGATGTAAACAGTGCTTTCAATTTGTTCATTTAAAGAACTCCAAAAATAGGCTTGATGAGGGTTGTCAGCTATTTGCAATTCACTGACCGAGGTTCTGTTCCGGAACACGGTCATTGTCAACAAAAAATCAGCGGTGTATAAGCGCGAAAGAGCAGCCTATCAGGTGTTCTTTTGATGGACAGACGAAAGGCAGCCTTTATGGACGATGAGCCAAAAAAAAGGCTGTCCCCAAGTATTTAAGGACAGCCTTTGGTTCTTTTAAAATTCAATCGGGAAATCAACCTCAAAGCATTAGAGCCAACTTTGAATGTAGAACAAATTTCGGCTGTTTGCAAAAAGAGGTTGGAATGAAGGCCGACAGTCTTGATCGCTGAATTTGATCAACTGGTTGGAATTTGACTGTCGGATAGCTCTTGGCTTGGTTGGGTAAGATTTGATCGTCGGCAGCCGACCCATTTTTGCCAGTCGCGCTTCTCCTAAGCTACCGGTCAGCCAAATTCAGTTTTGCGGAGTGGAAGTCTCCAAAGCAGTCATTGGCGACCTTACCCTATCGGCCATCAAGAGACAGTCACCCATTTTCAGCAAAGGACAGCTAACTGGCTCATTGCTGTCACTGATTTAGCTTGGGTTAAAAATCCAACGGGCTTTTAGCTTCTTTAATCGTCACACTGGGCACCGTGTGGTTGTAGATCATCGTTGTTTTCAAATTGCTGTGGCCTAGCAATTCTTGGATGGTGCGAATATCGACGTTGGCCTGTAAAAGATGACTGGCGAAGCTGTGGCGAAAGGTATGCGCCGACGCCCGTTTGGCGATGCGTCTTTTTTGCACAGCTAGTTTAATCGCACGTTGCACATGAGTTTCGTGCAAATGCCAACGCCGGTAGTCTTCACTGCCCGGCACCAAAGTCAGCGATTTGGCTGGGAACAACCATTGCCACGCAATTTCCCTGGCGGCATTTTTATATTTGACATCCAGCGCACTGGGTAAAAACACCCCGGCAGTCTTCGCCGCCAAATCTTGCTCATGCAAGATCGCCACTTGCTCAACTTGTGCAGCAAGTTCGGCAGTCAAAGTTGATGGCATCGGCAGGGTCCGATCTTTTTGGCCTTTACCGTCGTGTACGGTCAACACCTGCATGTCGAAATTCAAATTCTGCACCCGTAGTTTCAGGCACTCGAACAAGCGCAGGCCGCAACCGTACAATAATTTAGCGATAAGGTCGTAGGGCGGCTCCAGTAAACCGATTATCCGATCCACTTCCGGGCGCGACAAGACCACCGGAATGTATGGGTGTCGTTTGGCCCGCACCACACCCTCGACTTTGCCGAACTCCTATTTGCAAGACGTTCTTGAATAAAAACAGTAGCGCATTGAATGCCTGATTCTGGCTGGACGCGGCGACCTGTTTGTTAATGGCTAGATGACTCAAAAAGCCTTTCACATCATTCATATCCAGCAAGCTGGCATCCTTGCTTTTAGTGAAGGATTGAAACTGCTGTAGCCAATAGCGGTAGGCTTGCCATGTTTTATTCGAATAATGGCGAACCTTGATGGCTGTTTGCAGGCGCTCGTAAACCGCTTCCCAATTGGCACCGGTCAATTTCAGTCGCACTTCCTGTTTTGTTGCTGGCAGACCAACCTGGCTGGAAGAGTCCGGATTCGACGCGCCTGGTGGCGTCGATGGCTGAGGATTCTTAGCATTTTTAGCGGTTGAATAGCCTGACGGTGCCGTCTGTGATTGAAGGGTGCCGATCATTCGGTAATAAATCGCAATAGCCCGGCGAGCTTCCATTCTTTGCGCATCGGATTGCCCCTTGATCTTCAGTTTTTCGTCAAACCCGGCAAAACTAGCGGTAAGCTTCGGGTCCGAAGCGTACTTTGCGCAAAAATCCAGATAAAACCTAAGCCTCTTATGACAATCGCGGCGCTGCTGATCCGGAATATTGCGTAAGCTAAGCTGCGATTCGAACGATTGACTCAGGGATGCGGGAACAGTCAACATGACACCCTCCAATTTCACCTATTGGTTCAGTTTGGATGATATACGGAAGGGAAAAATCCTTGCAGTTCACAAATTTATTGTTGCGACTCAAGTTTCGTGGTAGATATACCGTTAACAGCTTAATAACTTGTTAGCCTACTCATTCCGAGAAGAAAATTTGAATAGTGAAATTTGGTGGGAGAAAACAGTCGAATACGCATTTGTCGTTGCAGCCTCTCAGGAAGGTAAATTTGATTTTGCCGCTCCATTTGCCGGCAGACATGAAAGATTGGCAGCTGATGCAATGTTCGCCAAAGCTTCTAAATTTGTATTAGTAGAGTTCAAGCGTAATAAGGATGAAATTCCAACGGAAAAATCCTTATTTCATTGTTACGAGGACGCAAAAACTAAACTGGCGAATTATTATCATCACAATATAGTGTTCGCTATTATTTCTGAGGGTACGCTTCAGTTGGCAGCTCAAACGTATTTCTCTGCCAAACCTTGTGGTTCGGCGCTTGATTGTTTGAGTTCTGGGGTTGATGAATCTACATTCCTAACCTACCTTGGACTTCTTGCTGAACTAAAAAAAGAAGATGGCCGAAGTTCATCTGGTCACATTTCGCCTGAAGCCTTATCGACTGTCATGGGAATCACGGAAAACGGAAAAATAGTTGATGCCAGACCTCTTTATGAATATGCACCAGCTCTGTTCCCTGCTCAGATTTATCGCCCTGACCACTCGGAATCATCAAGCCCATCACCAGGGGGATAATGGCTAACATCACGCTCAAGCGGGACGCGCCTTTTCGTGGCGGCTTTGAGTGTTTTTTGTTTTTCCGGCTTCGGCGGCTTCGCCAGTCTCCCGTGACAGGCGCGCCCCTTACCCCGTAACGTTAGGGCTAAAGATACTGTGATGCCAATTACACAGAACGAAATAAACCAGATTGTTGCTCGGATTGTCCCGATCTTTCAGCAAGTACTCAATGGGTATGACTTCAGAAAATATCCAGCGGCTGACTATGCACGGTTCAAGGCTTCGTTCACCGCTCTTGCCAACCCGAACAACGACATTGCCGACGCAATGATTTGGAAATGGGGTCACTGGGGAAAACCCAACTACCCGCAACGCCACCAAGATTTAATTACCGAAATACAGGAACTTTGGCCGCAATACGTTGCCTCCTTTAATAACAATACTTCTGAACAGACGTTCCAGTGGTGGCGTGAATACCTCAATAGGCAAACCACATACATCACTGTTGCATACATCACTCATTTGGTTCATCACCAAGAGCCACTTCCAATAATTGACCAACACAACTTCCGGGCGATGAACTCTTTGTTGGGTTGTGTACGACCGCCTGCGCGCTCTAAAAAGAAACCTTCAAATTGGAATGACATTATTGCGTTAAAGCATTTCATGACATCTATTCATGCCGCTTTGCCCCAACAAACCTTTAGTGAACTCGATCGCTTCCTGATGATGTATGGAAGAAACTATGCAGCGCGTTAGCCCTAACAAAACGGTCAAAGGGACGCGCCGCCCGTTGGCGGTTTTGAAGGTTGGCTTTTTAATCGGGTTCGCTGGCTTAGCTGGGCTTCCTTCAGCGGCGCGCCCCTTACCTTTACGTTGAATGTCAGCCCATTGTCCGCCTGCCGACATTAAACGCAAACCTTCGACCGTCAACTAGGGGTCGCCAGGTGTCTGTCTTCTCTTCAGATTGATCGCTGGAAAGCTGTCATTGAATTCCGATTCCTAAAAGCGGCCATTCGTAACCGAGTTCAATCGACTCCTATGTATAGTGCCCAACTATGTATAGCTGTAAATTGATATTGGCGGCAAAACTTGGTTTAACTGACATGTAGCCAACTATCAGTCAATAAGCTTTACATAGTTTTGCCGTTGTTCTATGGCTGAAATTCACTCGCCTCAAGAGATTTTAATGAACTCCGCCTACCACCCAAATTAATCTGGGTTCCAGAGTGCCAACTTGGACTCTATGTGGATGCTTTGACGTCGCATTGGTTGGCTGTAGCTAAATTTCAACACAATTGATTGTTGTCATCTGGTTGGTGAGAAATTGATGCGGTTTCTCCAAGCCTCAAAACTATGCGTAGCGCACTATTAGTAATGTCTGGCCCCATATTTGCCGGTCGCGCTTCTCCAAAGCTGCCTGTCAGCCAATCCAAACGCTGTAAACTGGATGTCTCCAAAGCAGTCATTGGCGACCTCATCCTATCGGCCAATTTCTGCCGGTCACGACTGGCCGCTTTATGGCGATGAATATGGCAGAATGAAGTTCGGCAATTGCCATGACTTGTCATTGGCGCTATGTTTCCGAATGTCCGCTTTGGAATGATTTAAAGGGGAGTTATTCAGGGCCTAAATATCTATACGAGACCCAGGTCGAGAAAATTACAAGAATAATGAAAGCGATCAGCCCATAGGGTAAGCTAAGTATTCCGAACCAGTTATCCTTACGAAATCTATTCTTCTGTGTCTTCATAAAATGTTCCAATTTCTCTTCATCCACCATAGCAGATTCGGCAAACAAATCAGATCTCGGTTTCATTCTATCGATCGGCGCATCTGGGTCTAGGCCTCGCATCGCAGAAGCAGCTATGTCGTGGCCATGCTTCATCAGATACCAAATTAGTTTGGGGTCAAACCTGTCGAGATCAGTTCTAACGAATTTTATTCCATGCTGGATCGAGGACGATTGGGTCTCGTATCTATAACCAGTTTTCGTCTCAAACGATGGCGGAGCGTAACTTATTGGAAGGTAAATAATCCGATCAGCTTCGTATTCCTTTTCCTTAAGTCTGTTTTGCAGGGCGATCAATTCAATGTCACGCTGAGCAAGTCTTGACATCATAATGTCAGTAGCGCGAGAAGTACGAGAAACAATTGACGCAAAGCAGTTGCTTTTAGCATTGTCAAAAGACGCTGATGCATCACTGACGATAACATAAGACGGTCTTTGTGGAGAGTCCTCAGAGTCCTCTAAAGTGGTATACCCAGCTTTCATTGTCGGTTTGTTAGGAGGCTGAGGCCCCACGCCGAGGTTATTTAGGATGTGGAAAATTTGTGCGACTCCGAGGTTATCGAAAATGCCGCCATCAGTCAGGTAGTGTGTTGCATGGAAGAGGACTTCAGCTTCCTTTGGAGGCCCAAGACCAGTTGCTCTGATCCTGAAGGGAGGGAACAATGGCGGAAATGCTGCTGATGCGCCGACCACACGCGAAAGTTCCAAATAATCCGATTTAACACCGGCGAAACTAGGCCCACCATCGATCGCACTTATCGCTATCCACTGATCCTTACTGAAACTGCAAAGCTGACCGCTTGTTAAACTTGTCGCCAAGAAATGAAATTTCGGCTTTTCAGGCAGATGCCCAAGCTTTGCGCCGTTGTAAAGAGTATTTAGAGATGATTGAAAGAGTTGTGTCCTTCCTAGCAGGAACGGTATCCAGCGGCGCAATATGCGTCCCCTAACGTCTATTTGTCCAAACTTAATAAGCTCATCTGTGACACGTTGAAACTCGTCATCATCCGGGTTCAAATATGATTCCCAGTTCAATGCCATGTGGGCAGCCAAGATACTCCCACCTGAAACAGAAAAAACGTGAGTAATCTTGTTTAGCCAACCAGCCTTTGCGAGCAGTCGAACAACACCAAGGTGATAAAAGGTCGCTCTAAATCCCCCCCCCTGATAAACATAAAACTATGGGAGATGATTCTTCACTCTTTTGAGTAGTATTGGAAGACATTCCTGCACCTCGAATGGGATGAAGTTTCTATTGTACATCCAAGCGGACGTTCGTATGTTCTATTTGTATGACGTCTAAAGATCGATAATGCTACTTTCCCAATGACTGGTATCGGGAAGCTTAAATCCATATCCAAATGTCTTAAAGGGGTCGGTTCGCGTCGATAAGATTTTTTTTAGGTGAATGTCTGCAATGGAGCACAGTCAGAATAACTTTCTGCCGTTATATTTGAGGCAATTCGGTCCAATGTTCATCAGGTTGACAAGCCTCGTGATTAGCCTATAATCGAAATAGCTAGAAAATATGATTTCACTTTGTTTACCAACTCGATGTTTCTTCTGTAGTCCCTCGTTCTGTTCTTCAATTAGTAATTTTCAAATTTACCAGCCTTGTTAAAGTCTTATAATTAAGTTTCATTGTAGACCGCATTAACAAGCTTTAATAAAGCTAACTGACTTTGGCCGGTAGCTTTTCCCTGTTTTATCGTAATACTTCCCATTTATAACAAAAAGAGACGCATGACCCCTTCCAGCAATTACAGTGCTTACTTTCAAGCACAACTTCAAGTCGTCCCCCAAAAAATAGTCCAGCCTGCTAAAGAAAAATCTAAAGTGGTTATCCGATACAAGCGTAATTGGACAAAAGAGCGGCCAGTGTAAGCTTTTTATAAGTTGCTCAAGTTATTTCGTGCTCGTTCCTAAGCTGATAAACCGCCAAAAAATATCTGATCAGCCCCTCTTGCCACTTCAAATAATGTACGAAAACTATTGTCAGATTTAATCGGGGTCCTGGGTGATTAGACCTGCCGAGTCGCCTCAGCAGGCCCCTCCTCAGAACCGGACTTGCAAAACTATTGCATCCGGCTCCCGATAGATCAGTGTCCCCAACACATATTCAGTGCGCTAGAACATCGATATGGTTTTCCATGTTTTCGGAACACCAATTGCATTAAGGCCACGCAGAAGTTTATTCCACGACACGCGACGTTTACCTCCACAACGGTTTAGCCATTGCAAAATTATACGCTTTGACCGTTCCAGGAATTGACCAACACGCCTCTTGTTATCAGAGACACCATGATAATTGATCCACCCCTTAATAACCCGAATAACGGTTTTGAGGACACCAAGCGTGTCCTTCGTATTCAGGTTTTCTCTCAAGAAGCGTCTCATGCCCTTGAGCTTAGCCGCAAATCGATCTCTGCGACTCGTGAATTTCAGTCGCCAGAAACCTTTCAGCGCTAAACCCCAATAGCAGGTATTGCGCCGGTCTGCTTAAGTTCTTGGTGCAAAATTAAAGATTTTGATTTTCCGAATTATTGATATTGTTAAGCGAGATGCGGAATTAACTTTCGGCTTCATTTTTCCTTGATTTATCCGTAACATCACTGCTTTGCATCACACTGTTTGTGCTGCGACGATTAAATATCATTTGTAGAGCTTTAATTAATGTTCCTTCAGAAGAGTCCACAGCTCGTTTATTAAGCGCATTTATTGCGTTGACCATTGCTTGATCAATAATTTGACTTGACTTTGCTAACTCCTCAAAAGTGATTTGTTGTTTTAGATAATAAAAAGAGAAGGTATGGCTAGTTTCGAGTACTTGATGCACGTAGGCTATAAAAGCAGCGTTCGCAGTAGCAAGGTCCGTTACTGCTTGGCGTATTTCCTTCAATGGCCCGGAATAGATGATCAAGAGCATCGTGCCTAAGCCTGAGCAAAATGGAATCAGGGTGTTTAAGTTCACGCTATTGTTGCCATCGCCAAATACCATCTGCCCGCTGGAAAACAGAAGAAGAATTATGCCAACTACGAAAACGGCCCCACTCATCCAGAGCCTCATCCGGAGGCCAATGTGGGCGGATTTGATAGCGTTACCCCAGGATCTCCTTGTATCCTCGTTCAATCGGTCGATTGGAATTTGGAAGTGAGTTTCTAAATCCTTTTGTAGGACCCCGATTAACCCGCTGAGAGCAGATGCCCCCCCCAGGTTTTTGCGCAGTTTTTCCAGTTCATTCGCTGGCACTTGATGATCATTCTGGTACCCATTGATCCGGTGTCCAGCCAAAAATTGATCGCCACCTTCAGACTCTTTCAACAACATAGCGAGCACACCCGCAACACGTTCATCCTGATTTCTTGAAGCCTCGATGAACACTCCCCCAATATTGGCTAAACGCCGACTTGGATTATCTTCTTCTCCACCAGAAGGCATTAATGCCTTTACAACGGCATCTGCCTTAACCTCGCTACTGTTGAGGGAAGACTTTTCTACCAATTCTATAAAAGCTTTACATTTTTCAGTCCAAGATAATTTAGGGAATTCTCGCATTGCTTGAACTAGGGCTGGTTCGCCGCTCTCGATAACACCTCGAGCCAAAGGCTCAACTGCCTGTGGCAATCGAGTCTTTGCCAGGGCCAAGAGTACTTCAACCCGTTGCTTTATGCTGAGGTCTTCTCGATTTGCAAGGTCGAGCAAAAAACTCAATGCATCGGCCCCCAATCCCGTTGATCCAGAAAGGACGGCAAGGCCAGTCAATGCGTACTCGAGCTCTTCTTTCCATTCTTTATCAAGATGGGCTTTAACGGCATTTTTTAGTATGCCTATTGATTGCGCTTTCCCTTCGTCATTAAGACACCATTTACATAAAGACACAATCCATTCCACCGCTCTGCAGCGAATGCTATCGTCATAGCCAATTGCTTCGAACTCTGCACCATTCTCAATAAATTTCTTCAGAAACTGGAGAGCCTCAACCGGACCATCACTCTTAACGGCTTGGTCGAATTTTTTGAATATTTCCAATGAACCCGGTCTTAAGCTTCTGCCATAGCCTGGTCCACCATAGCCACCATCGATTATCAATCTTAGTTGCTCGGGTTGTAAGTATTCCCATTCATTTATTGTATTCATATTCAAATCCTTGACCATTTAATTGAAAAATGGGGTATTTTCTATTTATCTTATTTCCTGAATCCGTGTTGTTTTTTGCAAAACCTTTGAATATCAATAGCCTGGGTCGTTTTTTGATTCACCCAGAACAATTCTAATCTGGAATGTAACTATACGAATTTCATTGAAAACACCTAAAACCAACACGGATTCAGGTTATTCTGAAAAGATATTTTTCTCACACTAATATTCTGCGTACCTCTATACCACCGTAATTTTCAAACAATCGGTTAGATGGATATGTAGTCTGCAGCATTTATTCCGGTTTCTTTCATCACCCCATCTATAGAGCTGTTATTTCAGAAAAGACTTTCCCACCAGCTTGATTTGTATTCCGTGCATCGCGGATTCATATCAATTGTTGCGTTGACATCCGGCGATTTTGAAGAAAACGTATTGAGATTGACATTCAAGCGAGTCAAATCCATTTTCCGCAATGGCGTTTCTTCCGGCCCATAGAGTAGTTGCTGGCTACCGATCTTGATCTGAGTATCCCCAGGTTTATCAACGTAGGCGTTAATTAGCCAACCCAGCACTTCGCTAGCTCGTTGATAAGTTCTAAATTGAAGCAGTTCATTCCGACTGCCTGACATCTGGACTCGTATAGATGCATCGCCATCTATCTGAAGGGTAGATATCCCGGATTCGGGACGTGCTAAGGTTACCGGCAACAATTCGGCATGCACTGGCCCAGCTGCGCACAGCAAGAATTAAACCAAGTCGTCCCCTTCGTCTACCGTATCATTACCGCTAAGTACGCGACGGACTATGAAGTCAATTCGAGCATCCATAATAACCGGCAACTGATCGACTGAGGGATATCGCTCTTCTTGCCAACTTAGCTTTACCTGTTTTGGCGGAAATGCACGCCCATCGGATTGGTAGAGTTGATTCACATCGAAAAGGACGAATGGCACTTCTTGGCTATTCTGAACTTCAATTTCGACATCAAATGTAACATCGTCAGTAAGATGAGTTTCTCCGTGACCCGTGAGAGAGACTATTGCCTTGTTTGGACTAAGCACCGCCGTTGACCGCGCGAACTTCCGCTTAAGCTGCTTTTCTTCCTCAATAGAACGCCCGTATTCGACGCTCCCACCCATTTCAGTTGCAGGTATTGAACTGGACTTTACATCAGCGTTGGCTTTAAACTCCCGCTTGGTCCGAAAAGTCCCTAGGTCAATCGTCTCCCAATTGGTTGATAACCTGTCCCAAGATACGAATCTCGAATTATTGTTAATGGTCAATGTAACCGTGGCTTTAGCGATACGATCAGCTTCTATTAACGGGCTGTCAACCAAGCTAATAAGGATTCGTCGCTTGAATCTCGACTTATCGATTACTATTTGTGGCTCTGCCGCTGGCGCAAGTGGACGTACAAGTGACGCTAAAAACGCATCCCCATCAGAATATTTAGCAGCTAGTGCCTTAACCGCTTCGGCCTGTCCCGGCCCTGACAATGTCCCAATTGTTTCCTTCGCAGCGTCTTGACCAACCTTTTGGGATGTCACTCCAAATATAAAGGCACCTTCAGTTAGCCATGGAGATTTGTTTGATAGTTTAGGTTTAACGCGGTCATAGTATTTAATCTCGCTGGTACAGCCGCTAAGAGCAAGTGTTATGGCTCCTATACTAAAAATAAAAAGCTGGCGAAAGCTCATTTTGATGAGCCTGTCGGAAGCATTAAGTAGATGCCTCCCTTAAAACTTTTTCCCGTTGGCTCATAGATCATAGCCGTATGATTCTGCAATTGTGGCTTGTAAACAGAACGAGAAACCAAATCTGGCATGGTGTTGAAGCTACCCTTCGATTCAGCCTCAGATTCACTGTCTGCAGAGTATGTAATCGGCCAGTCGTTGGGGTAACTCGCCAAAAAATCATTCAAAATGACGCAATACTTATTATCGTAAACTCCCATATTAATTCTCCTATAGAAGATGTGTGTTAAGAACCAAACTGGTTAACATACTGCAAGCTTTGGTCATCTAAACAGTAACTTTAACCGGAATGGTCTGTGCTATAACGATATATTCAGGATCATCTGCTAGGCGCAATATACCCTCTGCCATAAGGTCCATTCGATGATTATTCTCTCCGTGGTAATCAAAATGAGATTGCACGATATTTTCAGCTGGGACCTTTTCTAAAAACTTAGGCCAAGTGGCTCGCAATATTTGAAGTATATCGCCCTTCTGAAATACCGCTTTACGGTCTGCGGGCTCATTCATATTCCGCAACCCGTCAAAAATGCGCGGAGAGCTGTTAAATACCAATGCATCTAGCCCACGCCATACAGAGACCGAAAGTGCGAGACCGCCCCCAAGAGAGTGTCCTGTCAGGCTTACGTTTCGCCGAGGATTGAGTTCTATGTATTTGCAAACTTGCTTCTTGGCGCTCTTGTACGGCACAGAGATTCCCAGCACGGCATTACCTACCGGCCAGTCAATTTTCTCATCAGTTCCTTTAAAGGCAATTATCGTTTCTTCAGAATTCATCTTTTCCCAAATGTCGAATTGAAGACTGGAAAATATCCGCCCTAAGAAACAAGGTGTGTAGGAGTTTCGGTCTGCGGGAACGGGATTGCCCGCGATGTCGACTTTTTTCCATCCCAAGCCTTCGACGGGAAATTGCGTGCGATCTGTATCGCGAACGTAAGCACGGGAGCACATCATAGCCTTTAGCGCATATTGGTTTGCCATTTCAACAGTCAGATCGTTTGTCATTTTATTTCCTGTTTAGAAAATTTATGTTGCGCAGCTCCCTTAGAAATGTCGATTAACTAACTATTAATAGGTCTGCATCGCTCATCAAAAAAGATATCAAAATGGGTCAGGTTATATTGTTGTGTTGGCATGAGGCCATCTTGACAGAGAAAAGTAACCTGACCTTTTTTGACCGCGTTCTTCGCGTCCGTTACCGATCATGCCCAAAATCACCGTCATGATCTGACCGATGATGGCGGTGGTGCCAGACGTGACCTGGGTTTTCGTCCAGCTCGAACTGATCGGTGCCGACGTGATTACCCCAGCTGACCGTCAAGGTGGCGCCGTTGCTGAAATCAGTGCCCGCCAGATTCACCCGTTTTGCTTCGACAAACAGGCTTTGTTCCGCGAGGTCGATGCGTACCAATAAGTCCCTTTTCAACAGCAGATAGACGTCGCCCTCGCGGCCGGGTTTAAACTCGGCAAAACGGGCTTCAAACAAGGTCACACCATCCAGCTTGACGGCAATCAAATCGTCCGGCACCAGGCTGCCAAAGCCGACGTCGGCCCAGATAGAGACCTTCGCCTTGCGCGCGGCGTGATCGCGCTCGCCAACCACATGGATCTTGCGGGCGGTGACTTGCGGCGCGGCGGCAACAACAACGTCAACGCTGGCCGTCACTTCATCTTGACCATCAGACACCGTCAGCTTGGCAATATAATTGCCTTCGCTGTGGTAGACGTGCATTGGGTTGGCCTCTGTGCTGGTGTTATCGCTGCTGGCTGCATCGCCAAAGTCCCATGCATAGGTGAGCGAGTCGTTGTCTGGATCGGCGGCGTTGCTGGCAAAAACCACCGTCAGCGGCGCGGTGCCGTTATTGGGAGTGGCGACGGGGCTGGCAGTGGGCGAATGGTTACCCGGCAGTGACACGTCGACCACCAACGAGTACGCGTCCTGCTGATTCGCGCTATCTGTTACTGTTAGCGCAACGGAATACGTTCCAGCCTCCAGGTAGACATGTGTTGGCGACACATCCGAGGACGAAGGCGATGCATCTCCAAAATCCCACACGTAGCGTAGCGGCAACCCCTCCGGGTCAGAACTCACTGACCCATCGAATGCGACTGTGAGTGGTACCGAACCTGTCAGGGGGGCCCCGCTAGCGATGGCCGTGGGCGGCTGATTCTGCACGACGTTGATCGTCACGCTGGACGGCAGGCTATAGTCTTCGCCATCAAATGCGACCAGCGTCAAAACATAACTGCCGACCGTGTATGCCGCAAAACTCGTCGACGCCGCGGTCGGGTCATCAATAGATCCCCCGCCCCCATCCGGCGCACTCTCCAGCGTCCACTGCCACCCGACAATCGCATCCTCGTCCGCATCCGTCGCCGTGCCATTCAAGTACGCTGGTTGACCGAAATAAATCGTCTGATTTGGCCCGGCGTTGGCTTCTGGCGGCGTGTTGCCGGGCAGCGTTACATCCACAGTGAGAGAATAGACATCCGCCTGGTTCGCGCTATCGATGACATACAGTGCCACCGCGTACGTACCTGGTGCCTCATACACGTGGGTGGGTGAAACGACTTCGACGGGCAGAGAGTAGTCCCCGAAGTCCCAACTGTAGCGTAGCGGGAGTCCCTCGGGATCGGAACTCGCTGAGCCGTCGAACATGACAGTCAGTGGCACCGGGCCCGATAGCGGAGCAGCAGTCGCCACGGCGTTGGGTGGCAAATTCTGCACGATATTGATGGTCACACGCGACGGAAGGCTGAAGTCGGTGCCGTCGAACACGATGAGGGTCAAAACGTAGGTGCCGACTGAAAACGGTGTCAGGAACGTCGACGCCGCCGTCGGGTCGTCAATCAACCCCCCGCCCCCTCTGGCGCACTTTCGAGCGTCCATAGATAACTGAGGTTAATATCGCCGTCCGCGTCGGTCGCAGTGCCATTCAGAATCGCTAGCTGGCCAAAAAAGATGGTCTGATCCGGCCCGGCATTGGCTTCAGGCGGTGTGTTGCCCTCGGCGGAATACGCTATGGACGCTAGGCTCAACCATGCCAACGCTACCATTAGGGTCATAATTCGAGTTAGGATTCTCATAGCACGCTCTCCTTCATGATGGTCATGATTGCCGGTAGGGTGGGTTTGTATGCTTCAACTAGCCCAAGACAACGACGACGCTGTTTTATGGATACTTTTTGTTTTTCTATTTGCTGATCCTTGGGCTTCTATCTGCGCTGTATGGACGTCATCGCCTACACCAGCATCTATTGTCCGAAGGGATATCAGCATGTGCCCTGTTCTGGCCAATAAAAAAGCCGAATTACCTGACAGAACATTATCGATGTCCTGTTCGGCAATCCGGCTTTCCTGAATCTCTTTTATTCGGGATCCGCGACTTTCTGCCCTTACCTTGCGATAAGTTTAGCGGCTTAACTTGAGTGTTTATATAGCGCAAAAACCAAATGATTTCTACTGAGGATTTTGGTCAAGATTTTGATGGTTATGAATATTAGTCGTCTGCTTTCTGTCGGCTTGCCGCCGCTTGGGAATTTGGGGCCAATGACGCTTATGGGTCGGCTGCCGACGATCAAATCTTACCCAACCAAGCCAAGAGCTATTCGACAGTCAAATTCCAACCACTTGATCAAGTTCAATGATCAAGATTGTCGGCCTTCATTCCAACTTCATTTTGCAGATAGCCGTTTATCTACCATCGCCTTTTCGTTCTCTTTGATAGGCGGCCCTGTCATCTTCAAAAGCGCTACCGATACTCCGCAAGCCATCAGTAAGTGATTGAACCTTTTTTTCTTCGGCATGCGCGGCTTCAGGATCTTCAATCAAAACAGCGCGAAAACCCTTTTTCATAAAAGCTTCAATCCGTGCTTTGATCACAAGCGGCAATTGCATGGCGAAGAAATCGAATTGCTGTGAAGCGCGTTCGATTAGGGTTTGCGCCTGATTATTTTCAGAATCAGGAGCGGCTCCCTCATTATTTGCCATTGCCGCTCCTGCTATCAAAAGTAGCGATAAGATTAACCCGTGATTAATCAATAAAACAACGCCACGGCTCATCAATAATTAACATGAATAGAGACCGGAACAGATAATTCCTTGGCGTCATCCATAGCGGTGATAGTCACTTTGGCAGACTGGGGTTGTCCGGATTTGCTGAAACTGATCCGGTAGGATGTTGAGCCAATCGGTTGGTCGTTTACCCGCCACGAATAACCAATAACTTTGCCGTCAGGATCGGTGCATTTTGATTCAACATAGACAACAAATGAATTTGGTTTTGAGATCAATTCACAGGTGGGCAATTGGTTTTTAGTTAAGTGAATATGTGCATTAGAGGTCATGGTTTTACCCATTTTGCTATGCAGCGTGTAGCTAATGGTGTGGTCACCAGGTTCAGCAATAGTGGTGATCATAAAAGGTCGATTCTGATACTCATCAATGACTGCTCCATCAACAGACCAAGATTGGGCGATAACAGAATCCAGCGGATGACCGCCGGAAACAGTAGGCCTAACCGTGATTGACATAGGGGCCCGATCAGCGAGATTGGACTTTGCAAGCCTGAGTTGAGCTCTATAAGGCACCGGTTCTTCTGCTGAGACCTGCTGATTCAATACGGTTTGATGGCCTCGTTTATCCTTGATGGTAATGGAAACAGTGTACTGACCCGCCTGTAAAACTTGGACCATTGCCCTGGAAGGGGAGGCTTCATTACTGCGACCGTTCACACTTTCTGGATATGACCAGTGATAACTAAGCCCCTCAAAGCGGGTATTCATTTTTGGTGCGTCATGAGTGACCTGCAAAGCAAGGTCTGAGGGCGCTTGTGGCGTAAATTGTTTAACGGACACGGTGAAGTTTGGCCAGACATATTGCCATGGCACGTATTTTATAGTGGTTTCTTTAGACGTAGTCTCTTTATAGCCGCTGACCCATGATCGAAAAATCAATGGTTTGGTATCAATCAAATCCTGAGTAGTCGGCGTCCAATCTAGCGTTCGTCCCGATACAGTTTTACCATCAGGTAACTGCCATTCGGTAATCAAGTTATTGACACTTTGGATTGAACCCCATGACGGCCTGGCAGTGCCAGTATAGCGATAAGTCTTGCCCGTTTCGACATTGCGCGGTCCTTGTGCGTTAATAGTCGGGCTGCTCGGGGCTGTAATACCGAGATGGCTACGGATTGTTGTCCAGGAATTAGGGTCTGTTTCACTGGTATTTGAAGGTCTGGATCGTAAGGTGAGTGAGACCTTTCCTTCTGATTGCGGGGTAAATGTAATCGTTTTTCCGGTGAATCTTTCTCTGCCTGTTGACGAGTCAATCGTCCATTGATCAACAGTATCCCGAATGGCTGAACCATTATTTAGATGCTCTGCTGAAAAAGTAACCGGTTGATCTGGGTGGGCGTGGCGAGGGCCTATAATCTTTGCGACAACCTTGGCGTAGGAGAATAATTCAACCGGATCAGAGTAACTTTCTAACAAGGTGTTCTTATTAACCATTTTAACCCGGATCAACTTTTTCCCGGGCGAATCCATAGCCAGGCTATAGGCGAACGTATTTGCAGGATTGTAGTTTATCCACGTAGATCCCTCATCATCACTTTCATACCAAGTTGCACTCTGGAGAGCGGCACGGTTGTCTAAAGTCATGTTCAGTTTTAAACGGAATGCTTTGGGCCAAGGTGCTTCACGGGTATTTGCAACTACAGTTCCTTGAATAGGAGATCCCTTAACGACTTGCACATAACGCGTTGGTGAAAGCAGTGTGCTTTCAAGCCCCTCAACCGAAGAGACTAACTCGGCAGCAGCGGTTAATTTCATGAAATGATGCCCCGATGGATTGATACGAAAAGTAGCAACTCCATCAACCAAATCCACAGATTCAGTCACCGCCTGTCTATCAGGATCATTGTTGGTCTCGGCTAGAATTTTAACGCGCCAATTACCCATCGTCTCCGGGGTGTATTTAACGCCGTTTTTTAATAACTTACCCACCCTGACCCTAACGGTAATCATTTCCGTGTCAGGCGTTTTTGTCGGCGTGTCGATAGACAGCCGCAGGTTACTTTCAGTCCCGCCTACCGCCGTGATCAGGTACTCTTTAAATAGCTGTGGGTAATCTTGCCAGGCAACCCGCAACCTTAAATTCCTTTCTTCCAGCAATTTAAGCTCTGGTGTTGTAACCCAGTAACCGGCGCCATTAGAAACGTTTTCACGCTCGAAATTTTGAGCGCTATCCTGGATGGAAATTTTCATCTTGGCTGCGGTTGTGACGCCCGCTGAAACGATTGCTCGTGTTACCGCTTGGTTGAGGGGAACGTAGTATTTATTGGCAATGATTTTTTGACCCCCTCTAAAGGTTAATTCGGGAGGGGGTAGTTCATTAACGGAAACATCAAAGTGGCTGTTTTGTAAGATCATGCTAGATCCGTCGGGGAAATAGCGTTTTATCGATAAACCCAGGGTCGTTCTACCTATCTTATTTAAAGAGCCTTCTAGTTTATACTGATTAAGAGACAATTTTTTGGTCAAACTGTCTGTGCCGGTAGTCGTGACAAAGCACGCCCGTTTACCCCTTGATGCTTCTATTTCAGCCGTTTGTTCGTTGTCAAATAACACACACAACGGCCCTGATAATTGCTTTAATGTTAAATTCAGTTTTTCAATGCCAATGAAAACGTTATTTTTTCCAGTAAATTCGAATTGAGATTGGATAACAGCGGTTACCCTGATGGTTTTAGTGATGGGTTTAGCGTCGTAGCGGACGCCGGATGCCCAACGAGATACCCTCGCTTGTAGGGTGTATTCACCAACCACGTAAGGATAACCCGACAACGTGGGCAAACCTGACGCATCAAAATTGGCTTGCATAGCTTGAATGTTCGTAGTTAATGTCACATAACATTTTTTTGTATCATTCTCGGCTTCGGATTGGACGCTGGTTAATGAGCAATTGGTATTGCGTAATGGCTGAAGACTCGCCTGAAGATGGACTTCCCCTTGAGGAATGACTTCATGACTTACCTTTAACGCGGGCAAAGTAACGTCTTCAACAGAGAAAGCCTGGGTTTTAAGCTGAGTTCCGGCTGCACCCGTAATGCTGAGTTCAGCGGTGTAGTCACCGACGGTTAGACCGGTTCCAGAGCGAGTCAAGGTGGCATTGTCACCATGAGCAAGCGATGATAAAGGCAAGGTCTCAACCGGTTGAAAACCCTTTTTAATGACTAACGAACCTGTCAAAGGGCCATTGCAGGAATAGGCTTTATAGACGGCTGAATAACGGGGTATCTCGTTGGGCAATAATTTGGGAATATCCAGGGTATTAATAACCGGCGCGGCACAAGACACCACGGTGTTTCTTATCACTTGACCCACCTTAACCATGGCGGTGCCATCGTGCTTAAATACTTCCGCGATGACGTCATAGTTTCCGGCACCGCTTATAATTCCTGACAGTGCGGGCAAGTCCCCCGAATTATCCCGCTCTAATCCAGGCGCTGAAGAGTGTAAGGTCAGATGACACTTAGACGGATCCGTCATGGCCGCAGCCAGATCAGTGGTAAATGGACAATTGATCTGCGTTGGGTGGGTTAATTTAGCCTGTACATGGGTTTCATTAATGATGACCTGTTGCGATGGCGATACCGTCAGATTCGGTAGGTTGATTGCATTAACCGTGAGTAGGGCGGTCCTGCTCGTTGATCCTGAGTCACTTGCTGCGGTCAGGCGAACGATATAAGTTCCGAGGGAAGCTATACCATGACTGAGGAACGGTCTGACTTGGTTAATACCTTTTGGGGTCGACTGGTTAATCCCTGAGACGACCTCGACGCTATTGCCGTCAAGCACATCCAATTTGACGCGACTGTTAGTCGAGCATTCTGGAAAGGAATAAGTGGCATCGGCATAAAAGGGCGCTGCTTGCAAAACCGAACTGACTGGCAGCGATAAGGATGAGATGGTTGGATTATCGCAGAGTACATTGATAGTCCCATTACTCACCAGAGTCGCCCCACCCTTATCAGTGACTCTGAACTTAAAGGATAAAGTCCCAGAGAATTTACCGTCGGCAGGGGGCGTGTACAGGAAACTGCCAGAGTCGATAGACAGTGTCCCCGCCGTAGGTTGTTCTGTAATACTGTAAGTAAATGCCTCTGATTTGCCGGCTGTGACATTGGGGTCGATGATTGTTGGGAGGGTAAGATCGCTAGCGACTGTAGATCCAGCCGATAATGTTAGCACCGCAGTGGTGGGCGGTGCATTGGCCCACCCCTCGGCTAGATTGCTTTGGGGACCAATGAGTGAGCCGACGATTACTTTTAACGTATAAAAGTAGGAGGCAACACCTTGGACTGTTGAGTCTTGGTAGCTACTGACGGGTACCGATGTCAGCGTGGCAATCTTGGTAGGGGGCGCTGTTGGACTCGAAGCCCGCCAGATTTCGTAACCCGTTGCATCGGGATGACTGGGCCATTGAAGTCTGATATTGCCGGTTGATGTTCCTTGGCTAGCCGTGACATCAGTCATGATCGGAACAATCTTGCCAAAACCTACGTCTTGATCAGAGTCCGGACTGAATAATATATTGCCTGGTTGCTCATCATTTTTTGCTACGACTGTATAGAATTGGTGCGTACTGCTCAAACCTGTGTTATGAACAAAACTGGCGGATGTTAAATTAGAAGCCAACAAGCTGCCTTTATCGCCGGACCTGAACGATCGATAAAGATCGTATTTTGTCGCATCCGGGCTCGGCGTCCAGGTAATTAAAATGCGACCATATTCCGTTCCATCGGTTGCATTAAGATTTTGAACTTTGTTCGGTCTGATTAATCCAGTTCGTGTCCAAAATTGAGTGCCATCAGTATGACTTAGGCCGTGCAAACCCGTTGGATTGTCTCCCGTAACCCAAATAGTGCCGTTGGTCCTTAACGCGAGCGAATGGTAAATGCCAATTGAAGTAAAAGAAACTTGATCGGAAACTTGTTTCCAGTAAGGGGTAAAAGTCGATCCATCACCGTTTTGTCCGGTTGAAGTTCCTCTGCCGGCGGACCAGAGAGAGCCGTCATTCAGGGTAGCAAGAACCACATTGTTTACCGACAAAGCGCCTTCTGTTGCGGAAACATCCTTAACATTATCCAGAACTTTACGAAATGCCGTTGTTGTAAAACGACCCGAGCCATCAGGTAGATTGGTATTACCTCTGAACGCCCACAGGCTGTTGTCGTATCGTAACGACAAAATCACATAACTATTAACGCAACTAGAGCCACAGTTCCCATAGACGACAGTTTGTATCTTTTTAATACCGGTTGATCTTTGTGTTGAGCCTTCGAACAAACTACCATCATTTCTGAGGGTAACAATAACCGGCGTGGTGCCCGATAGCACAGAGGTGATTTGCTTAATATTCGTATAGAGTGTTGGTGCCCAATTTGTGGCCTGGGTACCGGTATAAGCAACGCCTGAAACAACGGCCCAAAAAGTTGATTTATTGTAGTTGGTATGCAGGGATGAAACGCCAGTCAATATTTGCTGCCAAGTGTTTGAATAACCGCTTCCTGTCGCCCAGAGTGTGCCGTTGGTTTTCAACGCGAACGACACGGAGGCTCCGGCAAGCATATCGGAAACACCGGTCAATACGGGTTTGAAAACGGTCGATTGAGACACTGTTCCGTCGCCCAGTTGACCGTTAGCATTTAAACCGGATGCAAACAATCGTCCGTCCGCTTTTAACGCTAAACTATGATGATTACCTGCAGAGATTTTGGTGTATCCATTAGCAACGGTTGGACCTAATGATTGTGCGGGTAATTTTTGATAGCCATAATCGATATTACTCCACCTTCCAGCTGCGTTTCTAATTCGGTAGCCATAGGTGACCCCCTTATCTGCAGCAGTATCCTGGTAGGTTTTAGTAGTAACCGTGGCGATTTGCGTCATGATCCCATTAACCCCCAAAGCCCGATAAATTCTATAGGTGGACGAGGCCGTGTCTTGCCATTGAAGAGCAATGCCGTTAGCTTGGCTACCCTTTGTTGCCGTTAGACCGGTAGGCGCTGCATGAGCGGCAAACGAGTAACAAGACGTCAATAAAAGCAGAGCGGCAAACAACCTTGCCTTATTGACACACTTTAAAACACGCACAACTAAGCTTTTTTGCATGGCGATACTCCAACAACCTTAAATCATCTATTAAGCTTCTATTAAGCTACACAATTTGATTTTCAAGTGGGTTGAAAGAGGTGCTTTTTAGTGCGCCTTTTGAGGGCGCAAAGTGATTAAAAGTCTTGGCGTAAAAAAACCGGACACTAAAAAATCAGCTCCGGTCTTTAGGTTGGGGTCATCAGCACTAATACGCTTGCTCAATCTTCGACTTGCTTTTTTCGTCCAACTCATTCCACACCGCCATTACCGCCCTTCCGATTGCGGCCTGTTCAGCCTGTTCTCTACCAAACAGCCAATACGATCCGTAAACACTGATTGCCGATGCCGTAATGGCGATTGTCAGAGCGATTAAAACTTGCGATCGCACTGACAAGCCGTCCGCACGTTCTACCTCATTGACCATCCGATTGACGGTTTTGGTCACGGCCGTATTCAGCTTGGCTTCGAAGACTTTTTTTTCCCGGTCGGCCACCCTGGAAAATTCGGCCTGTTTTTCGAGGGCATGGCTGTCTACCCGAGCAATCGAAGCGACCAGCTTATTTTCCAGTTCAGCAACGAGAGGCATGAATTTAGCTTCAACTTCGCCGATCTGTTGAATCAGGATGCTAATTTCATCAATGGCTTCAATAAGCAGTGCTGCCCTTTTTCCCCGTCCAGGCCTTATCTCGTTCACGCTCATTAGCCAAATAGCTCGGCGAAACAGTCGTCAAGATTTTTGCTAACGTGCTTAGCAAGGCATTTCAGCCCATACATATCGATCCAGTGATCACGTTGTTTTTGATCCGCCTCTTTGTTTTCGCGCAGAAGCGCCCTGTAATCCTTGTTATCTTCCTGCAATTTTTTAATCGTCATTTTTTTTATCGCCAGTTCGTCAAATAGCTCACTTTCAAAAATAAGCGCTTTGTTGTTGATTGGTATGTTATTTTTTTTTGTGTAATTCAATAATACGAGAAATTCTTCTTCAACATTTGATTCTACCCGGTTAAATATGAGTCGTATTTTACTGTCAGGTATGCCGAATTCCTTTAGCGTCATGATCATCGAAATGGTTTCTCTCTGCTCCTTCGTGCCGCTTGTCACCGGTATAACAAAGAAATCAATTTCCTCATGCGTCGCACTGAACCGATTCATTCCATTAAGAAAGTTTTCGATATTCGATGTCCCTACATCAATAATCGGCGCATCCGTATCAATTATTTTCCTAAATATATCTTTAAATTTATCAGCCTTAATTTGATCAACTTTTATTCCAATACCGGCTGCCGATTCATTAAAACTTTCTACCGCAATTATCGAAGAGTTATTTATGCGTGGCAGGAGCAAATGCGAGGCGATTGTGGTTTTTCCAACAGTACCAGTGTAATTCATAACGACGACTTTCATTTATTGATTACCTTTATAAAATTTAAAAATATTTTTATAATTAAATGTTGCTCAATCATAATTACCATTAAGATCATCATCTAATTCTTTTAGCGTTTTTTCTCTAATTTTCCTTATGTCATCCGGAGTATGATATTTTTTAGAGTCATCTTCTTTAATATCGACTCTATCATTGGTATTCTCCTTATCCATAAGATAGGCTTGGTCGCTTATGATCGATTTATCATTATTTCCATTATCAACATATGGATATACTTGATTAATAATATTATCTGATATAAGGTCTGTATAACTATTTTTTCGAGTAACGCCC
>JAGXSU010000024.1 GCA_018333785.1 Methylomicrobium sp.
AATCGCGGGCATGGCCCGCTCCTACAAAATACGCTTGATTTAACCTTTGAATTACCCGCCTGGCCTTGAATGTTGGGTTGGCTCGCCAACCGCAGCCTACGTTGATTTTTTACCAAATATTCTAATAATCACTCTATCTCATCCATGGTTTATATAAGTAAACCACCTTATTTACAGGGTTAATTAATTTAGATACTGTTGCGATTCACCTGGAAAAACTACTTCTGTGTTTGGTATTGGAGCAGAAAAAATCGGCTTCCAATCAGCAAAAAGGTGGCAGCCTATAATGAAGATACAGAAATACGATAAGTGATTCCGGATTTTTGTAAACCAAGCATTTTTACTTAAAAGGAATGTTATGAATACTCTGAACATAGTAAAAAACCACTCTCTTCTAGCGTGCATAATTTTGGGTGTGTTGAGTTATGGCAGTCCCGCTATCGCTAATGAACCGGACTTTTCAATTGTGTTAGAGCAAGGACTGGCATGCAGCACCTTCGCATTGAAAGTAGAGGGTTGGGGCGGTAACCGACATTTTAAGGAGTTTACAGATGAGAATGGCAACGTTGTCCGCAGTCTCGATACGGGAACAGGTTCGGCGTTAAGGTTCACGAATGTTGATACTGGAAAAACTATTTCCACTAAATCAAACGGTGCTGTCAGCCAAACAAGATTTAATCTGGACGGTTCGTCTAGTGTTGCAGCCACCGGACATAATTTACTGATCCTTTTCCCTAGCGATATACCGGCCGGCCCTTCAACAACATTGATTAAAGGACGATTGGTCTTCACGGTCGATACTGATCAAGTCTTTACAGTACAAAGCATTAACGGTAATACAACCGATCTTTGTGCTGCCTTATCCGAATAATCGCCTGCTCCTGACCTTCTTACATAGATGTAGGCCGGAATATGCGGCCTACATCACAACCCACTTTCGGCAAAATAAAACATGCCTTCCCCATTTTTGTATTTTAGTCTCAAGCATGCGTTGCCCGTTCTGATTTTATTTTCAGTGCTGGTGCAAAGTGGATGTGCATTGTTGACAGCTAAAGACAAAGAATCTCTGCGTATTCCGGTTTATAAAACCGCAGTGGTTAATACCTGCAATCAAGCTCAAGCCGAATTTGATACTTTTGCCAAAGGCCGATGGTCCGGAGCAGGGAAAGGATTTTTGATGGGCTTAGGGGGCTTGGTGGTTTTGCCAATCGGGGGTGGTTTGATGGGGCTTGGCGGGATTGTTGCCGGGGCTGCCGCAGGAGCAGTTATATTCCCCTTTATGCCTATTTGGGGGGCCATCAAAGCCGTTCCGGCTGAAGTGGCCCGGAAAATTGATGATAGCCTTTACCATGAATTGACTAAGGCAAATCCACAAGAAGCCTTGGCTTGCAGCATTTTAGACGAAAGCAAGAAAATGGACGGGTATCATCTGTATGGTGTTCCTAAAGACACAACTGTTAGTAATCAAGGGGAACAGAATTATAAAGCGGCCGATTTCCCCGAATTTGATTCAGTATTGGAAATTAATGTAGACAGTCTGGGCTTTAAAGGCGGTGAAGGCAGCAATCCTGAAATTGCATTATTTATGACGACAAAAGCGCGATTGATAAAACTCGACGATCAGAAAGTGCTTTATGAACGTGAATTTACCTATCAAAGCGCTGGCTATCATTGGGATGAATGGGCTCGCAATGATAGTTTGTTGATAGCCATAAAATTTATTGATGCCTACCATAATTTGGCAGAACAAATTTTGACAGAAACTTTTCTTGTCTATGAATTTCCAGAAAATTCCTGGTCTTATACTGACTATTGTATTTTAAAACCTGTTTATCCAAAGTTAGAAATATCAAGATGTTATCTGCCCTATTTATTTTATTTTTTACACAATCCATTTTGTGAAAGTGGATTAAATTATGTTGCTGTCAGTTCAACAAAACCTACATTTCAATGGCAAGCATTAGCCGATCACCAAAATTTACAGGGAGAAAATGCCAGCATATTGAAGTATTTTAGCGACATATCCTATGATTTGAGGATTTGGGAAGTCACTAATGATCAGCCTGGTTCAATTGTTTATGAGCGTCATCGATTGGTCAAACCCTACCATACCATTGAGGTGCCATTAAAGTCTGAAACTGAGTATTTCTGGTCTTTTAGGGCGTCTTTTAAAGTAAACGGTCAGCGAAGAGTCAGTCGGTGGGCAAGTTCCAGAATTCCCAGAGGATCCAACAATACCTGCGAGCAAAGCTTTATAACCGACTCAAATTACTTTAGATTTGCCACACCTTAAGGCATTTTTGATAACTCAAATTTTATAAGTTACCCCTAATTTAAGGCTATGTTCGCGTTAGTAGTTGAGAGACCATCCATGCCGTCATTCCGGCATGGATGGGTCGGGCCCGTTAGACCGCCTTAGCGAATGCGTTGTGAGAGGGCAACTCCATCCATGGCTTCTGGACCCCGGCATTGCGTGCCGGGGCGACATCAATTATTAACGCGCACAGCGCCTTTCGCAACCCAACAATTAATGCCATGGCCTTGAATGTTGGGTTGGCTATCGCCAAGCCAACCTACGCTTTTTTTGCCGATAATCTCGGGTATCTTGATGGATGATCCACATCAGGGTAGTTCCAACCGATAACGATGATGGGCTGCTTTTGTTTTTGCCGGTATCGTTTTACTATGTGGGCCGTCAATTCAACGAGGAGAAAAATGATGGCTGAGTATAAAAAATACCACTGCATGGAATGTGAACACATCTATGACGAAGCGAAAGGTGATCCTGATAGCGGCATAGCACCCGGAACGCGCTGGGAGGATATTCCTGATGATTGGGAGTGTCCGATTTGCGGCGCACCGAAAAGTTTTTTTAAAGAGCTGCTGATCTGATAGTGTTTTAAAAGGCTATGTTCGCGTTAATAGTAGGCGTCGCCCCGGCACGGAATGCCGGGGTCCAGAAGCCATGGATGGCGTTGGATTTTCACCACCTTGTGACCAGAATTCCGGCAATCCATGTCATCATTCGGTCTCTCAACTACTCCTGTAACAAAGCATTTTTTTGTCGTAGGAGCGAATAAATTCAGTACTCGGGATCTTCTTCCGGGTTACATCTTTAATTCTTCATTGCGCAGGTCTTCGTACCTCGCGAAACCAAATCCGGTATTGCTCCATTTTGTCCCGCTGCATTGCGGGTGAGTGGCGGCGGCAGGTCGAATATTCTTCCGTGCCCGGTTTTGCACCCCACCTTATTTCAGGGCAGTCATTGGGATTATAAGCCATTTCAAAATCCGGTTTTCTGGCCAGCACTTCATCTACGGTCAGTTCCCATAAGCTGCCATCTGTGCGTGTGTAGCGGATGCTGCGTTCTTTGATAAGCTTTCTATGGTGTTGTTCGATTTCTGCCATTGCTGCTTCAGGGCGCTGATCCTTGAGTACAAACAATTCGGGGTAACGCATGATCTTCTGCGGTAAGTCGTTCAGTACATTGATGGCGATGAGGAGTCGCATGTCGCGGGCGGGCGTGGCGTAATCCTCCCAGGGGCCGATCGTCTGAAAAATGGCTGCACCGTCAGGCATGGGAATGATGCTGCCGGGATTATTGCGCAGATAAACCTCGCCATTGTCCACCGAGGTCACGCGCGCCATGATCTGCTCGATCAAGGCATTCAGTGTGGCTTTGTAAGTCTGCTTGGGATAAATAAGACCACTCGGATTCATGAGTTTGGTCATTCGTGCGTAGAAATCGTCCGGTGACAGCTGAGCTTGCTCCAGGGAAAAAGGAGCGAAGCCGGGATTATCAATCAACTCGCCATTAGCCAGAACCCGCCATTCTCCCGAGGGCTTGCGGACCAATGGCCGG
Organism: Methylomicrobium sp.; assembly: GCA_018333785.1. GTDB lineage: Bacteria > Pseudomonadota > Gammaproteobacteria > Methylococcales > Methylomonadaceae > Methylicorpusculum. The sequence continues at coordinate 3,863 of JAGXSU010000024.1, forward strand.
AAAGCCTTGAAACCTGGCCCCGCACCTTGGATAGCCGCGAACTGAAAGGAGCCTTCCCAAAACGGTTTGCGGGTAACCGTGCTATCAGGTTGGGCATCGACGCCCAGCAAAATGCCCGGACGGTCTGCCATTTGCGGCAACCATTCTACCAGCACCAGGACATGACCGTAGGGATCGGCAAAGACGGTTCCCGGCCAGAGCGTTTCTCTGCTAAGCGGGATGGGATACAGATCCGTTGCTTCATCTTCAAGTCCTGTTCTTACAGCGCCCGAATGGACCACGTTGACCAATTCCCTGCAGACATTCCGGAACGTATCCTGCGATCTGATAGACTGAGTAAATTCGGTTTTGATCTTGGCGGCTTCACAGTGTGGTGGTGCCTCGGCTGAACCTCGCCCGCAATCGCGGTAGGCAATTGGCAGGCCGACCTTCCAGGCAAAATAAGCCCGCAAGGTGTAAGGCAGGTCGGCGCAATCCGGGGTCAGAGATAGATTGTCATCTTCGTTGAGGCCCAGATAACTGTGCAGAAAGTTTCGTTCTTTGTTCTGTATCACCGGATCCAGCGAATGAAAACGCAGGACCTCTTTTAACGGCGCACCAAATAACTCTTCTATCCAGGCGGCATAAAACGCTTCGGTGGCAAGCCCCCAAACTTTGGAGCTTTCCTGTTCACTTGATCTGCCGATTCTAAGAGGATGGCAAGCGGTTTGCTCGCCATCCCGGCCCGCCACGATGCGGTAATCGCCTTCATTTAAGGCTTCCAAAGCGGCTATCAAAGTCCAGGGTGGGCCGCCTCTGAGGCGGTATTGCAAGGGACTTCGTCGACCTTGGCTGTCGATTAGGGCTAGCTCTGCCAAGGGTCCATCCGTTGATACGGCCATGATTTTAATCGACTCATCGCCTTTTGGGGCTAGTGGCGAGATCCATATCGTGGTCGCCCCGGTTTCCTCGCATGAATAATCCTCGGCTAGTGCCGCTGAAATTCCGGCCCATGCCAGCAGACATACCAGTAAACAGGGAAAAAATTTGACTTGGGTTGTCATGTTTTAGCGTTTTTTCTGTGACTACGTTTATCTTAAGGGGCTCAAAAGAAGGCGCAAGTAATTTTGGGCAATGTGCATTTAGATACGGAAAGTATGATGGGTCGCCGTCGCCTAATCGTTCTTTTTAACCCATAGCGTAGCAAAACGAAGTAATTCGATGCCGGTTCGCAGCCCCAATTTTTGTTTGAGATTAGCTCTATGGGCTTCGATAGTTTTTACACTCCTGTTCAGTTTTTCAGAAATTGCCCGTGTGCCGAAGCCGAAACCAATCAGCCGCAAAACCTCAAACTCGCGGATTGTGAGATTTTTAGTCGGATCATCGTTGCCTGGGTCGTATGAATTGGAACTCATCCTGTCAAGAATCATTCTATGAATTTCATCGCTCACATAAAGTTCGCCTGCCAAAATCTGCCGGATGGCTGTTTTTATATCGATAGTCGCCCGGTGTTTCATGACATAGCCTCTTGCTCCCAGTTTAAGTGAGCGTTCAGCATAAAGAGATTCTTCATGCATGCTCATGACCAGGATGGGCAGGTTGGGAAAATGCGTCACAATCGATGTTATAAGGCTAAATCCGGAGGTGCCTTCCAGGGAAATGTCGACAATCGCTAAATCATGATGGCAGTTTTCCATTGCCAGCATGGCCTCTTCGGCATTACCGGCTTCGCAACAAATGTGCATGTCTGCCTGAACATTCAAAACCTGGGTCAAACCCTGACGCACGATAGGGTGGTCATCTACGATTATAATTTTTGCTTTGGATTGATTCGCATTGGCCGGAATATTGTCTGACATTCCTTACTCCAGAGGCTTGATGGGCCCATTAACGACTATTGCTGTACCGCCGGACGAACTCAATTGTATGGCTAGTGTTGCCCCGATCAAGTCGGCACGGCTGTGCATACTTCTAAGGCCTAACGATTCAGCCGATTTAACATTATCGGTTTCCAGGCCTATGCCATTATCTTCGATCGAAAATATAAAATGGTTACAGGAACGTGACAGATTAATGTCTATCCTTTTGGCTTTGCTATGGCGCAAGGCGTTGCAGATTGCCTCTTGGGCAATTCTGTACAGGTTTAATTGCGTATCTTTATCAAGCCGAAAGTCGTCAATGGTGGATTGAACGTAACATTGGATGCCCGACGAACTCTGTGAGTAAAGGGCCAGATGTTTAAGAGCTGAAGATAAACTGCCGGACTCCAGTGCGACCGGATAAAGCCCCCTGGCAAGCGAACGAACCATTGAATTCGCATCATCGAGCTGTTGTTTGACCTGCAGAGCCAGAGACTCTTCGGATGCTGTTTTCGCGGCCAGTATTTCGTGCAGAGATGTCGCCATTAACGCGGCACCGGTAAGTTGTTGGCCTAATCCGTCATGTAATTCCTGCCCGATGAGTTTCTGGCGCTCTTCACAAATTTGATTCATTTCCAGATTCAACCGCCTGCGTTCGTCCAGTGTGGCATGGAGTTTCCGGTTGGTCAGCATAAGATCATCCGTTCGATTTTTTACTTCCATTTCCAGGTTTTCATTGGCACCTTTTAACGCCGTGATAGCCTTGTCCCGCTGACCATTAACTGCTGCCAATATAAGCCCGGTAACAGCGATAAGGTCGGCAAATAAGCACCATAGTATCAGGCTGTCCATCTCACTGTCGCCTATGAAAGGGCCTGTGCCGTTCACCGTTCCATTGATGGCGAGCAGGGATGCTGCCAGAGCAACAAGGGCCGCTCCCAACGAACCGAAGCGTAGCGCACTCCAAATGGCAAAAGGGAAAATTGCCAGTGATGTTGTAAAATTACCCAGCCCTGTTATCTTGACATTGCTGAAAATGATTTGCCCGACAATGGTTAAGGTCAGGGCCAAGATTACAATCTCCAGGACTTTTGGCCATGAAAACACAACAGGAAAAGGTTTTTCTTTTGTTAGAACGAATCCGGTAAGCAGAGCCGGGCTGATAACCAGAACGCCCATGCCATCACCCAGCCACCACGTCAACCAAGTCGAACCGAAATGCTCAGAATTGATTTCCCCTCCCGCCAACAGTCCCAGAGCACCCAAAGTAGCGGCCACCATCGTACTGCCAAAAGTACCTACGACTATCAGTGCCAATACATCGCTGACTTGGTCAAGCGCAATAGAAAATTGATGATTGAGTCTGAGCAAAAAAGCCCCCACTAAAGGCTCCAGCGTATTTCCCAGGGTAATCATTGCAAGGGTAATGAGCGGAACGTCCGTCCCGACATTAGCCATGAACGCGCCCAAAGCGATGGCTGGCCACATTCGATAACCAACGATTAGAGTGGCCGCCAAGGCAATGCCGCTGGGGGGCCACAATAAGGTGACAGTCTCCCCGATAACCGCGTATTTGAGACCCAGTTTAGCGGAGGCCAGATAGAGCAGAAAAACGCCTAACGACCAAAGAACATGCTGCCAAATTTTCATTCGATAAGTGATCAACGGTATTGATGCCACATTGCTAATCGAGAGTGATCAATCGATTTTGCGGTCTAATTTAATTGGAATCTTAATCTTTGATAAGTGCTTTGTATATAAGTTAAAAACACTACCCGATACTCACCAAACGATTCTTCGGCATTTCAGTCATTCAAATATTGAATGCGAAACACTGAGCTTGTTGCAGTTTGGGCAAGGCTTTGAATTTGATTTGCCATAAAGGAATTTAACGGTCTGTGGACTAGGGGATTCCCCTAGTTACGAATCAGGGAATTCCTCATTTTATTCTGTACCGTTACATTGATAACCTATATGTGCTAAGAATCGGTCACAAACGATTAAGAAAGTATACGGTTGAAAAAGGGCATCAGATTATTCCGTCCCTTTTTTTGATGATAATTCAGAAGTTGCCGCCGTACTTTTCTGGAGTTTGTTTAATTGAATTTGTTTTGTAATGATTCAGCGGGCAACAAAACTTAGTTGATGCATTGTGTAGGTTGGGTTGGCTCGGAGAGCCTAACCCAACAATCGAAGCATTCAGCTTTCGTAAAAGCCATCTGTCGGGTTACGGCTGTCGCCTAACCCGACCTACGCTGAAAAATTACTTTGTTTTTTCAATTAAATGAATTCAATGGTTTGCAAGATGCTTGGCACAATGCAGGATCGTTGATGTGTCTTTTTTTTCATGTCAGATTAAATTTCCTGCAAAAACTACAACGCCCCTCCTTATGAAGGGCTGCTAAGAACGTTTTTTACAGGAGATTATTGTCATGGCCCATCCCTTCCAAAAAAAGAAAACTAATTTCAACGCGCTGATTGACAATAATCAGGAAGGAATTTGGTGGAAAAAAGCCTGGCAGCAAGGGAAGAAAGCGCTTGCAAAATCACCTAAAGAGACGCAGTCCAGAAGACTGTTGTTCGAGGTCCTGGAGCCCCGCATTCTGATGTCGGCTGATTTGTCTTATGGTACGGCAACCGATTTAACTTTGGCCTACCACGCCGGTAATGGCTCCGATGACCCCGCACAGTTCCGATTACTGGATGAATCTGACAATATAATAAGCTCGGCAAATGCCATTGATGCGCTGGATGGTGGCATCAGTATTACTGGCACCAGCGGGGATGACATACTTAAGTTAGACATGGCTAGTCTGAGCGCATTGAACGCCGCCGTGAACCTGACCTTTCTTGGTGAAGGGGCAGATACCCTCAGCGTAGAAAACGACGCCAATTTTGAACTGTCCGATTCCGAGCTCCAGGTCGGCAGTGTCACCTTTTCATTGGTCGATGCAACCGATGCGATCAGTTTCGAAAGCGCTGAGCTGATGGGCGGTAATTCCGCTAACGTTTTTACGCTGATAGGCTGGTCAGGCGATTTGACCATCGACGGCGGCGCAGGCAACGATACCTTGCAGGGGCCTGATGACGACTTCGACTGGCAGGTGACCGCTGCAAATGAAGGTTATGTCTCCGGAGGCGGTTTTTTCAGTTCGATTGAAAATCTCGAGGGAGGTAGCGGTTCCGATGCCTTCAAAATTGATTTAGGTGGTGCTTTAGACGGTTTGATCGATGGCGGTAGTGGCGACAATGCGCTGGTGGCCGACAACGGCGACAACGAATGGATCGTCATTGCAACCGATGAAGGTACTTTGAATGGTCTGTCTTTCAAAAATATCAAGAATCTGATTGGTGGTACCGGGAACGATACCTTCGACTTTGACGATGAGGCCACGATTTCGGGATACCTGGATGGCGGAGCGGAAGACGGCGATGATACTGAAACGGAAGTCAATAGCATCAGCTTTGCCGCTTACACTGATCAAATAACTGTTGCCCTGCCGGATTCAGCGATCCAGGATCAGCAAGGCCGGGTGACTTCCGGCTCGATCACTGTAGTCGGCGCATTTGCCAGCATCGATAGTTTCGAAGGTGGCTCGTCTGATGATGACGAGGTAATCGGACCGACGGAAAAGTCGGTAGTCTGGACGATAAGCGGCGAGGATGAATTTTCGGTTGCCGAAATTTCCTTCAGCGACTTCCAGAATTTGAGCGGTGCCAACAACAATACCGACGTATTCGTCATCGAAGGACTAGGAAACATAACCGGTACGATAGACGGCGGTACCGGCGGAAGCGATGGTTTGATTTTTATCGATCCGACCGACGAAGAAACATACAAAGCGTATAACCCCAGTTCTTTGATCAACAACCAATCAGGGACCACATCGGGCGGTGATGCGTTTAGTAAAGCTATTGACTATGCCGGCATGGATTATGTCAATTTCTTCAATAAAACCGATCCATTAAATCCGATTATCTCCGGAAGTATTTTCAACGACACCATCACGGTGACAGAAGATCCGGATGTCGCTGGCGGTATTAAAATCAGTTATGCGGGCAACATCTATAAGTTGTCTCAACAAGAAGTAACCTCGCTGGTTTCCTTGCGCATCGACGGCATGGAAGGCAAGGACACCATCATCGTCGAACCGTTACCGACCAATTTCACCGGCAGTCTTTACCTATACGGCCATCGGCTGCAACGGGCCGACCTGCTCTATCCGGATATGCCGGAAGACGACGTTTACCAGGATACCGTGATCTTTCGCGACAAGCGGACGACTGTGCAACGCGATTCGGGCGTTCCGAATGATCTGCCGTTGGCATCTTTAACGCCCTACTATCTGGAAGTGTTTACCGACCACGTTCAAGTCGAGGACGGGGTTAGAATTCAAGCTGGCGACGACGGCATATTTTTCCGTAACCGCGATATCGGGGTTGCTACATTCGAAAACCTGTCACCGATTCTCCCCACTACACGGAATGTTTCGGTGGATATCGGCAAAAATGCCATTCTGGAAGGCGGTTCCATTTACTTCGTGTTACAAGCCGAAGATAAAAGCTTTAGCGACATAATCGGCGCTAGCAACGAGGTGTCCAAGTTTGTCATCGAGCCGTTGACCGGCCTGCTGGAAGGCGCGGTATCGATGCCGGTTAAAATCCTGGTGAAAAAATCCGAAGCCAAGATTACGGTTAAAGAAGGGGCGCAATTGCTCAGCGCCGGCACGCTGGGGATGTATGCCACCGCGGTTTCCGATTCTTCCGGTGCCGCATCCAGTAGCTTGATCAGTATCGGCTATGCCCAAGCCAAGGCCTATGCGGATATCCAGATTCAGAAAGATGTAGTGATCACGGCTGCAGATGCCGTCGTTATTACGTCCACCGCCAACTCCACCGCCAATATCAGCGCCTCAACCACCCGCGAGGTGTCCAGCACCCCCAATCCGGGGTCTAAACAAATAGCCCTGGCGATAGGGGTGGCTAATGCCGATGTCGTATCGTACGTAACCGTCGCGGAAGGCGCTGCCATCACCGCCGGCAAAACCGCCAATGTCACGGCCGGCGGCGACATCAATGCCGAGGCCAGCGCCGAAGCCGGCATGTATGCCGAAGGCGCAGCGGGGCTGGCTTTTGGGATTGAAATTTCCAATGCCGATATTCATACCATCGTCAATGGCAGTATTACCGCATTGATGGAGCCCGGTGCGGTGGTCAAGTTGGAAATCGACCCGACAGTTAAAGGTTTCGATTACAAATCCACTCAAACCATCAACCGCTTGGAAAATGGCAAAGTCGTCAAATTGATGAATGATTTCAATGACGATTTACCGAAAGGTACATTACTGACATACATCGGCAACACCAGAAATGGCTCCATCGATTTAACCCCGGAAGGTACAGGCGCGGGTTTTTCCACGACGGGTGAAAATTATGCCGACGACTCAATATGGGAAATTAAAACACCCGATTTCGGCTATGTAGATTACGACTTCGACCGGGTCTATCTGGGCGATACAGCTCTGGTCACCGAAGATACCATTACCTACGCCAACCGCCGCGGCACCAGCATTGGCAATATGGTGGATGGCCGTGAATACTATGTGATCCAGGATGATGTCGATGGTTACTATAAGTTTGCCGAAACCGAAACCCAGGCAATAAGGGCAAGCTTGGGTTACGAATCCGGCAATATCGTCAATCTGATCGATGAGTCCGGCACCGCGATAGAAACCAATAACAACGAGCGTAGTTTTGACGGCGCGGATGTTGATGCCAGTACTGATAGTATTTCTCTTCCTTGGGGTGGTGGCGTATTCAACACCTTCGAACTGGGTCAGGCGGTGGTGTATCACGAGGGCAGTGCACCCATCGCGGGACTGGTCGACGGTAACACCTACTATGTGGCTGCATCTACGAATCAAACTAACCTGCAGGGCAACACCCGCTTTACCGACAAACAAGTGATTGGCCTGTCCGAGTCGGAAAACGAGTCGCGTGGTGGTGTATTGATCGACATAGGACCGACAACCGGTAACGGTTACAAATTGGCCGCCAAACATGTACTGGATTCGGATTTTGCTACCGGTATCGGTGTGGTCGCCAAACTGGGTGCCGAAAACAACGCCTCGGCCAGCGCCGGATTGACAGAGGAGGATGCTAATCCCGGTTATTGGTCCAAGTTTACCAGTGCGGTGGAAACCAATCTGCCCGATACGTTACTGGGCAAACTGACCAAAAAATATTCCGAAGCGCAAAAAGCCAACGCAGGCGCCAGCAATGAACTGTCTGTGGCCGGTGCCTTGGCGTTTTCCTTTGTTGAACACAGCGTACTGACCGATGTTGGCAGTAGCGCGGTGTTGAAGTCTAACGAAGACCTGGAAGTCAAGGCCTTAATCAGCCAAAAATATACTCTGGGCGCGGAAAGCAACGTCGAGCCGTCCTTGAACAGTGCCGACACAGTAGCCAGTGTGGCGATCAACATCGGCATTTTCAATAACACGGCGATCGCCACCATCCATTCAAAACTGGATAGCAGCGGTAACGTGACACAAGCCGCCGAACTGGATGGGCTGCGGGCCACGCGGATTATTTCCGACGTCACCTATCCGTTTCTGACCCGTTTCGACCAATATATTCCGTTATCGTGGGGCGAGTTTGTCGACGGCATTCGTACCGACGGACTGGACGCCATAACCAAATATTTCAATTCGACGCTCGGGCTGAAGGACTCGTTCTTCAACACCTGGGTTGCCGCCACCGCAGAGGCCGAAAAACTCAGTATTGCCGGTTCAGTCAACGTCATGATCTTGGACAACGTGTCGCAAGCCGTGGTTGAAGCCGGCGTTAAGATCAACCAGGATGATACTTGGCATGTGACCGGGGCGGATAACGATCACCCCAATCAAGCCGACAACCAAAGCGATGGCAAGGGTGAGGAAGTGGTTTCCATAGAAGCCACCAACTACCAGCAAGTCATCAATATGACCGGTATTTTTGCGTTGCCGGGCTTGGAACTGGATATTATTCCCAATCCGTCTGCCGACCCTAAAGCCTCGAAGCTCAAGCTCAAAAAAGAACTGAGTAAAAATGTTCTGGGTACTGGCGGCGGTTCCAAGGGCGGTGCCGGCGGTTCGATATTCGTCAACGTCCAAAACAACACGACCCATGCCATCGTCGAAGACGAAGCCCAAATCTACAGTGGCGCTGATGGCGGCTTTAACATGAAAGCCGAAGAGGCTCTGTTTAATATTCACCTAGCCCAGTCTGCCGGCAAAGGCGGCGGTTTTGCCGTGGCCGGTTCGGTGGTGTATGCGGGCCAGGATAGCGATACGCTGGTGCAAGTGGGTGACACCGCTGAAATTACCGGACGTGATATGCGTCTTTATGCCGGCGATTTGACCACGACGGCGAGTTGGGCTGGCGGCGTTGCGGTGGGCGATGGTGTAGGCGTCGGATTCTCGTTGGCGATCAATGACTTTGATCGCAAAACCAGAGCCGTGGTAGGCAATCCGGACGTGCTGACTGCCGTGGCGGGCGCGCCTGGTTCTTCCTCTTATATCAATGTTACTGATAAGGTTGATGTCCTAGCCAAAGTCGATGGCGATTTGTGGTCATTCAGCGTGGCTGGCGCGGTAGCCAGCGGTGATACCGGCGGCACACCGCCACCGCAAGATTCTCCGCTGAAGGCGCAAAAACTGCTGGGTACCGATGTCGAGCCGCCAGCATCCGGCTTTGGCGCGGCGGCGGCATTGTCGGTCAATATCGTCAAAGACAATACTCAAGCATCTATCGTCAACGCCGGAAAACTGAAAGCCGGCAGTGTCACCGTGACCGCCACCGACGATTTCTTCCAAGTTGCAGTCACTGGCGGTGCCAGCTTTGCCAAAGGTCAAGCCGGCTCGACCAGTGGTTCGACTTCTTTGGCCGGGGCTTTCAGTTTTAACGAGCTGGATGTCAAAACCCGAGCCTTTATTCTTGATACCGATATCGTTACCGCCGGCGACATCATCGTCGATGCCAAACGCACCGGCGACTTGATCACCCTCAGCGCCGGCGGTTCCATCGCGACCGGCCAAGGCGGCAAAGCCATTGCGGGATCGGTATCGATCAACCTGATTTTCAATGTCACCGAAGCCTATTTAAGCGGTGTCGATGCCGAGGTCGATGGCGATGTCAGCGTTACGGCCAGCGACAACTCGCGGATCATTGCCGTCGGCGGTGGTTTGGCGTTTGCGTTGGGCGGCAAGATTGGTGTCGGGCTTGGTGTCGGAGCCAACATTCTTGGATCGGATGTCAAACCGACCATCACCCGGGCTTACATTTCTGATTCGACCCTGGTCATTGGTGGCGACTCGTTGACCGTAACTGCCACCAACGACAACGTGGACAGCGATGGTCGGATTTTTGCCATTACCGCAGGCGTCGGCGTGGCCGGTGGCCCGGATGCGACAGTGGGATTAGGCGCGATGTTGTCGGTGAATCTGATCACTAACACCACTGAAGCCTATGTGCGCAACACTAAAATCGACGAGGAGCTCGACGAGAACGGCGATCCGATAGACCCCAAACTCAATACCCGCGTTGAAGCGCGCGACGATTCCGGCATCATCGCCATTGGTGGCGCCGTTGGGGTATCGACTGGTAATGCCATTGGTGCGGCCATTGGCTATAACGAAATTGACAATGACGTAAAAGCATATCTGGAAGATGTCGACTTGACTGCCGACGGCACACTCACTGTCAAGGCTACCTCCGATGCGGAAATCGGCGGCGTTGCGCTCGGTGTAGCGGTTGCTGCGGGCCCTAGCGGCAAAATTGCAGGCGCCGGTTCGTTGTTGATCAACCAAATTACTAACACCATTGACGCCCATATCATTGATTCGGATGTCACCGTGGGCGGCGATGTGCTGATCCAAGCCAGTGATAATTCGCTGATTGTCTCCATATCCGGCGGTATCGCGGTCGGTATTGGCAGTAAAGCGGCGATAGGCGCCGCGATTAGTTACAACCTCATTCAGAACAGAAATCTGGCTTACATCGAGTCTTCCACCGTTCATTCGACAACGGGTGCAGTAACCTTGTCCGCTGCCGACGAGGCCTTGTTGGTAGCATTGGCGGTTGGCGGGGCCGGCGCCCAAGATTTTGCATTGGGCGGCTCGGTGATGGTCAACTCGATTGCCAATACCGTGGATGCACATATTTCCAAAAACTCCGACGTGTTTGCTCGCACCGATTTAAGCGTGACTGCCAGGGAGTCTTCCTCACTGGTGGCGATCGGTGGCGGCATTGGTGTCGCTGTCAAAGGTTCGGCGGTCGGTGCGGCGATAGCTTACAACTATGTGGGTGGCAGTTTCGACGATGCCAATCCCAATTTGATCAGCCGCGACTCGACTGCGACCAATAAAATCAGCGCCTATATCGACGATTCCAAAGCGGTCGCCGATGGCAACATTACCGTAGCCGGTGGTTTCACACCACCTGTGGATGCGACTGCAGGACATTCCAGCATCACGGCCAAGGTGGCAGCGTTCAATCCTAACGCGGCAAATGCCGTCGATTTGACGAGCAATACATTAACCTTTGCTACCGCCCACGGTTACGAGGACGGCCAAGCCGTGACCTATCGCAATGGTGGTGGAGACAGTATCGAAGGTTTGACCGATGGCGAAGTGTATTACGTCAAAAGAATTGACGATAACAGCCTGAAACTGCAAACCAAAAATCTGGAAGTGCAATCATTCGATCCGTCCGATGACGACGTGATTGATCTGAACGCAAACACCATTACCTTTGCGGAAGATCACGGTTACCAGGACGGTGACGTCGTGGTTTATTACAACGGCAGTGAAACCGACGATACCGACAGCCTCGGCGGCTTGAACAATGTGACCCAGTACGTGGTCCAAGTCATCGACGCCAAAACCATTAAGTTGCAGACCCAAAATTCCGGCGGCCAACTGGAAGTTGTTAATTTAACCTCCATTGGAGATGGCACTTACCATAGTCTGCATCATGAAAAGCTCGAAGTCGTCGATTTGGAAACGAAGGGCAGCGGCGCTTCGCACAGCTTGCGGGTAACCCAAATTGGCATTGGTGACACACAAATCGCCCTGCCGGTGGAATTGTCATCAGGTATTACTTCGATTACCCTGGGCGGCGCGGGTGCGGCCAATTTTGCTTTGGGTGGATCGGTTTCGATTTCTTTCATCAAAAACAGCATCGATGCACGGATTTCCAATGTCAGCGCGACCGAAAACCAAGAGGTCAAAGCCGGCGGCACACTGTCCGTATCTGCCGATGACAGTTCGAAAATATTCGCCTTGGCCGGTGGCGTAGCCATTTCCGTGTCAGGACCGCAACAAAGCGGACCCGGCGTGGCCGTCGGTGTGGCCGTTGCCGCGAATATCATCGATAACGCGATCTTGGCAACGGTCGTCGATGCTTCCCTGGTGGCGGATGGCGATATCGAAGTCAGCGCCAAATCCGAAGCCTCGATCAATGCCATTACTCTGGCCGGTGCGGTGGCAGCGGCATTGAAGAGCGACAGCGCCGTCGCGGTTGCCGGTGGCGGCAGCATCGCCGTCAACGAGGTCGGCAATACCGTTGAAGCGTCGATTACCGGATCGGATAGTGTCGAAAGTACTGCCGGCGACATCCGCGTCACCGCTGACGATATTGCCTCCATCGATGCGGTGGCTATTGCCGCCACGGTGTCAGCCGCATTCGGTTTGAGTTCCGGTGGCTCGGTTGCCATTGGATTCTCCTTGGGCTTCAACACCATCGATAATTCGGTCGATGCTTTTGTCAAAAATGTGGATTCAGTCAAAACCAAAACCGCTGGCAAGGGTGTGACTGTTGAGGCCAACGCCGAGGGGCGTCATCGCTTTAACCTGACTGACAGTTCCCAGTTCAACGACTTGATCACCGGTTTGGATGATGCGGCCGTCAAAGATTCCGATGATCCCGATACTGTCCCGGATCCAGACCATCCGGAGATCCCCACGGATGAGGCAGAAATCGATGCCAAGGCCGACGCGGCATTTTTGACCACTCTTAAAGCCACCTTCAAAACCAACGGTGTCAGCCTGAATGGCAAGGCCGAAGATCTCAAAATCAGTACCTTGAAAGCGGGTAGCGAGTGGTTGGTATTCGATGGCCGTTCCACCTACCGCATCGCCAAAGTGCTGGATAGCAACGGTAACCCCGTGCGCTTCGAAGTGCGCGGCGGCAATATCCAGGCAGTGTCGGTGGCCGCTTCGGTGGCCTTGGCCGGCAGTCTGGGCGGATTGGGCTTGGCGATCAGCGGCGCCGGTGCCGGCGCGGCCAATAACATTCTGACCGATACCCGGGCTTATATCGACGGCAGCAGCGTCGACAGCGCTGGCGACGTGCGCGTTGCGTCAGCCAATAACGCCGTGATCAATGCCACCGTGGTGGCGATCTCGGTGGCCGCATCAGTGGGCGATGTGGGTGCCGCGGCTTCATTAGGTATAGCGGTTGCGCGCAATCAAATTGGCTATGAGGCCGATACTAGCGAGACCTATGATTACGATCTGGATGACGCCAATGTGGCCTATCTGGAAAAAGGCGACAAAGTCAGAATCAACAAGGGCGTACTGTCCGGCGATGTTTACGAATATGTACCGGATACCAGCTACACGTACACCAACACCCTAACCACGACACAGTCAAGTTGGCCGACAGAAGTCAATCCCGGCGATACCGTCAAGGTCGGTAATAAAGTCTACCGCTTGAAATTTGATGAAGACGGCCTGTCCAACAGCAGCGGCGTCAATCTGGGTACGCAAGATTACACCAGCGCCAACAGCGTTTGGGAAGAAATCAAAGTCGATTTTCGCGGCCAAGATTACAGCAATACTGGCCTGTGGAAGCGGGTGGGCAGCGACAAGGCACCCAACGATGTCGCTGCTTACATTACCAATTCAAGTATTACCCAAGCCGATGATGTAACGGTTATTGCCCTGTCCGGGCAATCGATCAATGCCGGCGTCGGTGCCGGCTCGGCGGCGGTCACCGGCGGCAGCAATGCGGCGGTCGGCATCAGCGGTGCCGGCGTCGGTAACGAAAATAAAGTCGCG